>CAZWWF010000024.1:0-13845 GCA_964636805.1 uncultured Zetaproteobacteria bacterium | reverse complement strand
TCAGCTGTGATGAGGATCTTGGCGAGGATGTGCATCGGGTATTCCAGCAGCTGACGGGTATGGGGAAAGTATCCAAACTCAAAAGCATGCTGCAGGCCCCTTTTTCCTTGCATAGCGGTCTGATTGAACGCATTAATCTGGAGACTGCCAATGCACAGGCCGGGAGCAGGGGGCGTATTATTGCCAAAATGAACGGTTTGGAAGAACCGGAAATCATCAGGGCACTTTACCGTGCTTCACAAGCCGGTGTAAAAATCGACCTGGTGATTCGCGGTATTTGTTGTTTGCGTCCGGGCATCAAAGGCGTGTCCGAAAACATTCGCGTGCGTTCGGTATTGGGTCGTTTTCTTGAGCACACACGGGTGTTTTATTTCTACAATGGTGGTGAGCCGGAGGTGTTGTGTGCCAGTGCCGACTGGATGAACCGTAATTTACTCAGACGTGTTGAAACCTGTTTCCCGGTACGTGATAAAAAACTGGCGAATCAGGTCTTGAAGCAGGGTTTACACCTGTACCTGTCTGATAACACCGGAGCCTGGCGTCTGCGCAAGGACGGTCAATATCATCGCATTCACTCAAACAGCAAGCCAAGAAATGCCCAGAATGAACTGATGAATCTGCTTGGTACGCTTTTACCTGAATGAAAAGGATAGAGGCTAACAAGGTACCTGTATGAGAAGAGGCTCTAGTTGGTCAGGTTGAGGTCGATGTGAAGCTGGAGGCCGAATGCCTGTTCAATATAAGCGGATGTTTTAAGGGCGGCCCAGCGCTCCAGCAGTAAATCACCATGACCCTCCAGATGCAGGGTGATATCTTGCGAATTGATCTCGACTTCGACATCTTCGACGCGATTACGCCGTTCCTTGTTCAGGGCAATGGCGAGACGCAGCAGCGCGCTGAGTTGCCACACGGTTTGCTGATCTTCTGCATTCAGTGCTGCAAATAATTCATGCGTTTCGTTCGGAGCGGCCTTGCGCTGGTAGCGGACCACTTGTGCCAGCAAGGTTTTTTCTTCAGCGCTCAAACCAAGCAACGGAGCCACAGAAATCAGGTAGGCGGCATGACGATGATGGCCACCCACACGGACATACATGCCGATTTCATGTACTTTCGCTGCCAGTTCCAGCAACAGGCGATTACGATGGCCAAGTCCGTGCAGGCCATGCATCTGGTCAAATAGCTCCAGTGCCAGTTTGGCCACATGCTTGCCATATTTGCGATCGACATGATATTTCTTCTTCAGTGAGCGTGCCCAGGCCAACAGGTTACGCCGCTGCGAGTTGAAGGTGCGTTGCTCGTTGTCCACCATATCCAGCATCACACCATCGAGCAGACTGGCTTCGGGCATGATCATGGTTTCTGCTCCGGCCAACACCATAATCTCGTGGAATACCATGGCAGCGGGTAATATTACATCGGCCCGGTCAGGCCTTAATCCCAGATCTCGAATACGTTCTTCAAAGCTTAATTCGGCCAGTGTGCGGATAAGTTCATCCAGTTGTGCAAGGCTGATTTGATCCGGTGCTGCTGTATTCAGTAGTTGGCATGCCAGTTCGCCAATCGCTGCGGCATTACCGCCTGTGGCGACACACTGTTTTGTTTTTCGTCTACCGATTTGTTCGCTTAATTTTTTTCGCGTGCCATCAAGGTATTCCGACAACAGGATATTAAAATCTCCTTCCTGTCCAAGCATTTCCAGTAGCCGGACAGTGCCGATTTTGAAACTCTGGGCCGAAATGATTTCACCATCATCGCACAGTGTGACTTCAACGCTGCCGCCGCCCATATCAATCAATAGCGTAAACTGATTGGATAAATCAACGCGGCGACTAATGGAGTAGTGCACCAGCCGGGCTTCTTCTTCGCCGCTGATCAGATTGAGCTGAATCCCGGTTTCTTCTGCAATACGCGCAATCAGTTCGCATCCATTGGCTGCATCGCGCATGGCACTGGTGGCAGTGGCGCGATATTTTTCCACATGATGCTGATCGAGAATGCGCCGGAATTGCCGAAATGCTTCAACCGCTTCGTCCATGGTTTGCGGACTTATAATACCGGTCGTGAATGCATCATGGCCCAGACGAACAGGTTCGCGGTAACGCTGAATTAAACGTGGTACACCTTGATCATCCTGTGCGGCGATGCCGAGCCGCATGGCATTGGAGCCGACATCAATAGCACCGACCAGAGCGCCGGGCTCCTGCAGTTCTTCATCGGCTACAAGGTTGATGATCTCCATGTGCATATCATGACTGGTTGTCAGCTAAACTGCCATACCCGTTTTTGTGTGCTGTAGTATTGTTTCACGCATACGTATGCAGCGCGACAGGATTGCGTTGGTATGATAATGGGAATCTATAGATACTCTGAAAAAAACCAGAGGATCCATGCGACCCATGGATGGGTCGCCAAAATCATGCACTGTAAGTCCTTGATTTTGTAAGCAAAGGAAAAATCCCGCTTTTGTCTTTGCGTTTCTGAATCAGTGCAGGATGCATTTATTCAGAGCTTCCCTATATCGCTACAGCCGAAATCAATGCCCGGTTTTTATTCAAAGGGATTTTTGAGCTCGGTCAATCGAGGGTTGTTTCTCCACGAACAATGGCAGTGGCGGTTTTTCTGCCCAAGTGACGGATATCATAGCCTTTTATCATGTAAATAACCATTTCAGCGATGTTGACGGCATGGTCACCAATACGCTCGAGGTTTTTGGCAACATTGGCAGCGATAATTCCTGCTGTAATCTGACGGGGATCTTCAATCATATAGGTGACATATTCGCGCTGTATCGCCTTATACATGGTATTCACCTTTTTATCGCCCTCGATGCATAGTGCGGCTGCTTCAGTGTCATTGCGGGAAAATGCATCCAACGCGAGCTTGAGTTGTCCCAGCACAAGCTCGGAAAGCGATCGCAGGGAGTCAATGTGAATCAGCGGATGTTCTCTTGTTTCCAGCATTTTTTCGGCAATACCCTCGGCCAGGTCGCCCATGCGTTCCAGATCCGTGACCAGTTTAATCGTTGTGATGACAAATCGAAGATCGCTGGCAGCAGGTTGTCGAAGAGCGAGGATATTGCGGTTCATTTCATCAATTTCGAGTTCCAGGTCATTGATATTGTCTTCCCGCTCAATCACTTTATTCGCCCGTTTGGTATCATGCTTGATGAGCGAATTCATGGAACGATTGACTGCCTTTTCAACAAGCCCGCCCATCTCCAGAACTTTTTCTTTCAGTTCGGTGAGTTCGCTTTCGAAACGTTTGATGGTATGTTCATTCATGATATCCGCTCCTTATCCAAAGCGTCCGGTGATGTAGTCTTCGGTTTGTGTCTCTTTTGGTGAGGTGAATAATTGTTGCGTTTCACCGAATTCAATCAGTTTGCCAAGATAAAAGAAGGCTGTGGAATCGGATACACGGGCAGCCTGTTGCATGTTATGGGTTACAATCACAATGGTGAATTTGTTTTTAAGCTCGTCGATCAACTCTTCAATTTTGGCTGTCGCAATAGGATCAAGAGCAGAACACGGTTCATCCATTAGAATGACATCCGGTTCAATAGCCAGGGCGCGTGCAATGCAAAGCCGTTGCTGTTGTCCTCCGGACAGCGCAGTTCCGGGCTTGTCCAGCATGCCTTTCACTTCATCCCACAGGGCAGCACCGCGCAGGGCCTTCTCAACCACATCATCCATATCGCTTTTGCTCATGCTGGTATGCAGCTTCAAACCGTAGGCGATATTCTCCGAGATAGTCATGGGAAAGGGTGTCGGTTTCTGAAAGATCATGCCGATTCTATGGCGTAAAGACAGCCCCGGTACTTTGGGGTCAATGATATTAACACCATCCATCAGGATTTCACCTTCAGCACGATGTCCCTTGTAGAGATCAAACATACGGTTATAGGTTCGGATATGGGTGGACTTGCCGCAGCCGGATGGCCCGATAAATGCCGTTACCTTGTTTTTGGCAATTTCCAGTGTGTTGCCGAACAAGACCTGCTTGTCACCGTAATAAAAGTCCAGATTGCGAACAGAGAGTTTGATTTCATCATTGATGGTTGTTTCATCATGCTCTGCCGTACGGTTGACCGTATTGCTGTTTGCTGTATCGGAAACAGCCATGGGATTAATGAACGAAGTGGATTCAACTGCAGTAGCCGTAGTCAATGCTTGCTCCTTTTGCGCAGCACAAGCCGCGTGGTGATGGTGATGGCCAGCACTGCCATGGTAATCAGGAATGCTGCGCCCCATGCTTTGGTTTGCCAATCATCATAGGGACTCATGGCATAATTGAACAGGGTGACTGTGAGATTGGCCATCGGTTCATTCATACTCTCCATCCAGTAGGGACTGTTCATGGCGGTGAACAATAACGGGGCCGTTTCACCGGCGACGCGCGCGACGGCCAGCATAATGCCGGTAGCCATGCCTGCAGCGGCAGCGCGATAAATTACCTGAGGCATAATTTTCCAGTAAGGGGCTCCCAGCGCCAATGCGGCCTCACGCAGTTCATGCGGCACCAGTTTGAGCATCTCTTCGGTGGTTCGCGAGACCACGGGCAGCATAATAATGGCCAGAGCGACAGCACCTGCCCAGCCGGAGAAATGTCCCATGGGGCGCACCATAACCAGATAAACAAAGACACCGATGACAATGGATGGTGCAGATACCAGAATATCCGAGAAATAACGGATGGTATTCCCCAGCTTGGAATCGCGCCCGAATTCAGATAACCATGTGCCAGCCATTATGCCGAAAGGGACGGACATACATGTGGCTGCTACAGTCATTAGCAGGGTGCCGACAATATTGTTGGCCAGGCCGCCACCTTCCATGCCGGGGGGAGTGGGTAATTCGGTAAAGAAATCCCAGTTGATGGCCTGCATGCCGCGCAGTGCCACATCGCCGAGAATCCATGTGAGCATGATCAGGCCGAGTATGGCTGCCAAACCGGACAGGCCGAGAATAATACGGTTGGTGAGGATACGGCGGTTGCGGAGAATCATTGACCACCTCCGGGATTACCCTTTCGCAACCATAGTTGTGCGAGCCCCAGTACAATAAAGGTGATCAAAAACAGCACCAGACCCAATTCAACCAGCGATGACAGATAGATATCACTGTCTGCTTCAGTGAATTCATTGGCCAGCGTGGAAGCAATTGATGTGCCTGGGGCGAACAACGACCAGGATAAATGATAAGCGTTGCCGATGACAAAGGTGATGGCCATGGTCTCACCGAGTGCACGGCCCATGCCCAGAAATACGGCGCCGGCAATACCTTTTTTGCCATAGGGGATCATGATGTCACGCACCACCTCCCAGGTGGTGCAACCCATACCATAGGCTGCTTCCTTGAGATTATGCGGTACCATTAGAAATACATCGCGTGTTACAGAGGCAATAAAGGGAAGGATCATCAGCGCCAGTACCAGGCCTGCGGTGAGCATGCCAATACCCATGGCTGGGCCGGTGAAGAAGGGGAGGAAACCAAAATACTCTGCCAGCCATGGCTGTACATGGTCCGACATCAATGGTGCCAGTACGAATAGCCCCCACATGCCGTAGACAATACTTGGAATTGCAGCCAGTAGTTCAATGGCAGTGCCGAAAGGCGCTTTCATCCATTCAGGAGCCAGTTCGGCAAGAAACAGGGCAACGCCGATACTCAGTGGCACTGCAATAAGCATGGCCAGCAGCGTGGATACCAGGGTGCCGACAATCGCAATATAGGCACCGAAATCATCCTTGACAGGATTCCATGCATCGCTGCTTAAAAAGGAAAAGCCGAATTTATGAATGGATGGCAGCGATTCATGCCAGAGGTTGCCAATGATTGCCGCAAACAGTACCAGAATACCGATGGCAAAACCGAGGGTCACCCCACGAAAAACTGTATCACCCCATGCCTTGTTTTTTCCTGTATTCATACTGTAACGACATCCTCCGTTGTGGATTGACTTTTTAACCACTGCGATATCCTGATTGTTCCTGTGACAGAACCAAACCGGGGGTGAAAATAATTATTCATGTTCCGGGTGCTCGCCCTGGCAGGCATTGATAAATATTTACGTGTATCACAACCGTTCGTGCAATGCTTACCGTAAGACATCTATCGTGCAATAATATTTATTATATCAATGGTCTATCAATGGTTTGCAAACTGATCTGGCGGTGGTACGCCTGAACAGTTTGCAAACTGTTGATATGAAAAAACTGATGTTTGCAGGGTGGAAAAGAAGGGCCGGGATTAACCCGACCCTTCTCAGTCCGCGATTGTCTCTATAACAGAAACAATGTCATAGGTGTTGCTTATTTCCAGATAGCATGTCCGGACTTGTCTTTCAGCACTTTGCTCCATGTGGCACGAACCATTTTGGCAACGGCTTCAGGCATCGGAACATAGTCCAGCTTTTCAGCAGCCTTGGCGCCATTCTTGTAGCACCAGTCATAGAACTTCAGTACTTCTTTGGCCTGAGCAGGGTTATCCTGGGTTTTGTACATCAGGATGAAAGAAGCACCGGTAATTGGCCATGAGTCGGTACCTGGCTGGTCGGTCAGAACAATGTAGTAGCCTTTGGCATGTTTCCAGTCGGCGCCGGCAGCTGCCGCCTGGAATGCTGCGGAAGTGGGTGCTGCAAAGTGCCCGGCCTTGTTCTGTAGCAGAATAGAAGTCATGTGGTTCTGCAAAGCGTATGCGTATTCAACATAGCCAATGGAGCCTTTGACCTTGTGAACAAATGCAGCAACACCCTGATTGCCTTTACCGCCCAGACCGACAGGCCAGGAGACAGCTTTGGCATTACCCAGAGTCTTTGCCCATTCAGGGCTGACCTTGGTCAGGTAATTGGTGAAAATCCAGGTTGTGCCGGAACCGTCAGCGCGGTGAACCACGGTGATATCCTGTGCAGGCAGTTTCAGGCCCTTGTTGTTGGCGGTGATGCGAGCATCATTCCACTTGGTGATTTTACCCATATAGATGTCAGCCAGGTTGGTAGCGGTGAGTTTCAACTGACCGGCTTTGATGCCCTCGATATGAACAACAGGAACAACGCCACCCATGATCATAGGGAATTGCATCAGGCCGAATTTGTCCAGGTCAGCTGCTTTCAGTGGTGCATCGGATGCACCGAAATCCACAGTTTTAGCCTTGATCTGCTTGATGCCGCCACCGGAACCGATGGCCTGATAGTTCAGCTTGACACCGGTTTCCTTATTATAGTCATGCGCCCACTGTGAATATACAGGGTACGGGAATGTTGCACCCGCGCCGTTGATTGTAGCTGCTGCCTGAGCAAGAGGTGCGGTGCTCATGGTGCCAGCTGCAATCATTGCCGCTGCAAAAATTATCTTTTTCATACGTATCTCCTTGAATTAATGTGAAATATTGAACAACAGAAGTGGCCGGAGTGAACTCCGGCCGGTTTGACTGACAGGTTTAATATTTGAACTCGGACCACAAGCCGTAACGTGTATCCTTGATTTCCGGATTCGCAAGGGTTGGAGCACCACCAATGGTCGTCTTGGTATAGTCATAGCCCAGAGACAGCGTGACATTTTTGGTCGGGAAGTACTCAAGGCCACCAAAGTAACGAATCTTTTTCAACTGCTGTGAAGCCAGTTTATCGTCTTTGGTATGGTCATAGCGGGCAAATGCACCGTACTGGTCTCCAAATCTGACCCAGCCCCACAGATCATAGGCAGTCTGGGTAACATCAGTGACAGCAGGATTGTTATTTTTGCTTGTTTTGTTTTTGGCATAGTTGGCACCGATACGGTAATCATGATGAGAACCGTATGTAACCATGACCTGTTCCAGGATGGACTTGGTTTCAGCCAGTGACGAAGCCACAGTAGCCGGACGAATTTTGGTGTCTTTGTAACCATTGCGATACTGGAAGTCTACGGTCAAACCAGGCACTGGAACAAAACCGATACGTGAATCAATGTCCATACTATTGCCCAGTTTGTTGTTGACTCCGCCCGGATGACTGTAGCCGGCGCCATTGGTGTAGGTAACCCAGTAATGAGCAAGACCGTCCAGAACCTTACCCTTCAGACCAATACCCAGATCGGAAGATGCATCATAGCCATTCTTGTCGATTAATACAGGCGAGAAGTAACGATGTGCCCACAGATGTTCTTCATAGTCAATCCACGGCGTGTGAGACTGGCCCAGTCGCAGCACCACAGCATCGCCGTATAACTTACCCTGCAGGTAGGCATATTTCAGAAAGACGTTGTTGTTCTTCTTGACAACATTTCCTTTTGCATTAACAGCATCGGTTAGAACCACGTCCGTGGTGATGCGCATCATCCAGTTGCTGTCGAAATTGTACTTAACAGTAAGGTAGGCACGATCCAGGTTTAAAGACTGGGTTTTGGATACGTCGGTACCGTTTGACGTTCTGTCAAATCGGGTCAGCTTGCTAAATACTGTGGTTTCCAGTTTCAGTTTGCTGTCACCATCTTCGGCTACAACCACGCCTCCGGCAAATGCCGGGACGCTGATAGTCATTATGGCGAGAGCAGCAATAATTTTAATAGTTGCTTTCAATTTTATCTCCTCTTTATCAGTCCCATTTTGGGTTGCGGCGAACCATATGTCGGGTTTGTGACATGACTATGACATACAGGGGGATTGTGGTTTTTGTCACATTAGTGACACATTGATCTACATGATTTGCATCAGACCAAATCGAGAGAGAAGAGAGGAAAGAGAATATGTATATTAATCATGCCACGCATGCCGGGCTTACCGAAGCCTATGCCGCAACCCGAATGGCCAACCCCCTGTTTAACCAGTTTTGTGAACTGCCAATCTGTCAGCAAATGCAGATCGAGGAGAGCATGCAATTATTCAGTTGTCTGGATGTGGTAACATATGACGCGGGTGCTGTGGTTTACGAGGCAGGGAGCGCAACAGATAGAACCATGCGCATGATTGTGGCTGGCAACGCTACCGTTTCCACCGCACCCTTCGGCGATTATATCCATCTAAGTTCAGGCGATGTGTTCGGTTTGTTTTCATTTCTGGATGAAGAGCGCCCGCATTCGGCTATGGTCAAGGCGGCTAGCGATCTCACCCTGCTGTGTATGAACCGGGATTATTTCAATCTGATTAGCGTCGAAGATGCCGTGCTGGGTAATCTGATATTACGTTTCATGTTTCGTCTGCTGTCCAGCATGTCTTTAAAACAGGAAAATGAGTATGCCGCCATCCATCATTATGTCACAGGCAGACACAGCTGATGCTTGAGGTGAATCATGGAAGCTTTCAGTATCCAGACCTTATGACTCAGGATAACGATCAAAACCATGCTGACATCCTCATTGTTGAAGATGAGGCGCCGATTGCCCGCTTGATGGAATTGCATCTACGCAGCGCCGGATTTTCAACATATTTATGCAGCGATGGCGATTCAGCTCTGGAGGCTATGCGAGATGGCGATTGGCAACTGGTGGTGCTGGATCGGATGTTACCCGGTACCAGCGGCATGAAAATTTTGCGTTGGATCAAGGCCTCTGCATCCAAAGGACATACGCCGGTCTTGATGGTGACTGCCCTGAGTATGCCCATTGAGCGGGTGCATGGACTTAATGAAGGGGCAGATGATTATCTTTCCAAGCCCTTCGAGCCGGATGAACTGGTGGCTCGCGCCAAAGCCTTGTTGCGACGTACGAGGGTGATAAAACAGGGCGTATCGGCAAAGAACATCATTCAGCTTGATCCAGATGTGCCGGTTGTATTTGAGGGAGATAAGCGCATTGAGGTGCGGCCGCTGGAATACAAGCTTTTGAAAATCCTCATGGACAAGCCGGGCAAGACACGAAGCAGAGACTACCTGCTTGATCACGTGTGGGGTCATGATGTCTATGTTGAACCCCGGACTGTAGATGTGACTATCAAACGACTACGTAAAGCCCTGAAGAAGATTGGTCGCAAGGACTGCATCGAAACTGTACGCAGCATGGGCTATCGTTTTGTGACACCTGCTGAATGAATAGTTTTGGGTTGTTGGTAGCGGGTATTGCCGTTATTACCTGTGCTTATATTACAGCCCGTATGCGTAGACGGTTGTCGGACTATCAGGCCAAGATTTTGCAACTGAAGGGAAAAATAAAAACATTACAACAGCAGCTGGATAGCAGTGAGCGCCTCGATTTGTTGCTGGCTGATGTGAATGAAGCAGTGCTGCGGTTGAATGCCGGTGGTATGGTTGTTGCAGCTAATCCATGCGCCCGTGATATTTTCGCCATGGGAAATTTACCTTTGCCGCAACCGATGTTACAACTCTACCGTGATGCTGACTGGAATGCATTGCTGGTGAGAGCTGTTGCAGCACTGCCTGAGAAAACAAAACTTCCGCAAATTGAATTGCCTGATTATTTCCTTGAGCCGAGACTGGCGCGTCTGGATAATGGAGAGGCATTATTGCTTTGCCTGGATGTCACTGTCCGCCATAAACTGGAACAACAGCGACGAACATTTATATCGAATTTGATGCATGATCTGAAAACGCCGCTGACTTCACTGCTAGGTTATGCTCGCAGTATGGAAAGCTTCGGTGATCAGGCCGATTTCAGAAAAGAAGCCGCTGCAGTGATTGCCAATGAAGCCAAACATGTTAATCATCTGCTGGATGTATTGCTCACGCTGGATCATCTTGGATTCGAGGATAAAGACAGGAACGCGTGTTGTGATGCTTTGGAGGTTATCAGGCGCTCCTGCGACATGCTGATGCCACAATGCAAAGAAAAACACCTGTCTTTGGCTATTGATTATGATGGTGAAGAGTGCCCGGTCGCAGCTGCTTTTGATGATGTGGATAGAATCGTCACCAATTTGCTGGTGAATGCTATCAATTATTCAACGGATAATGGTCATATCAGCCTGTGTATAAATCGACTGGATGGTTGCTGCCGGGTGACGATTGAGGACGAAGGGCCAGGTATCCCGGAAAAACACTTGCCCAGGGTAACCGAACGATTTTATCGGGTAGATAAATCCCGTAACAGACAGTTGAAAAACCATGGCCTGGGACTGTCTATTGTTAAAGAGTTACTTGATTACAATGGCGGCGGGCTGACATTATCCAACCGGGATCCACACGGGTTACGCGTCGAGTTCACGTTACCGTTCAAAGAATAACAAACGAAGTTATCAAACAGAAAATAGACCAGAATAAACTGAACCACTTTTTCACCCGTTATGTCAGTACATGATGTCCGTTATCCCCGAGTGATGATACCGGGGATCCAAAAAGCAATCGTTGCATCAGCATGCCCGTTGGACTTTCGTCTTCATGGGGTGGTGTTGTAGTCTGGCGGCTTATCGCAATTAAAAAAGCCCGCCTCAACAGAGACGGGCTTTTGAAGCAGGGGTATTTCCCCTTTGACCTGAATTAATCGATTCTGGATAATAAATCTTTGTTTATCACAAGATTTCTTACACCGTGGCCATGGTTTTCTTCAAAGGCATTTTTCTCGCACCATTTACCAACCGTTGCGATATTCACCTTGGCGACATGCGGACGCACACTCCAGGAAACCTGATAAGGCGATCCTTTTTCATTATAGCCCGGGCCGGTTGTGGAACCTTCATACTGAACCGGTGTGCCTGTGTTCGAAGGAATACCGGTCGCCTGATACAGGCCGGACTTTGTCTTTCTGAATTTTGTCAGGTCTTTAAAATTGAGGGCATGTTTATCATTTACCAGTACATAGACCTGTGTTTCTACGCGCAGTTGTGGATTTTGTTTTGGAATATCTTTGTTAAAGCAGGAGCCTAGTCCTTTACCCGGTTTGATTTGGGCGGTTGAGTATACATAGTGCACTTCAATGGTATCGCCTGGCCTCAGTGTGCTGTGCGCACTATCGCAAATTTTGTGCTTGGTTGGTGCGAGTTCCGCTTTACTGAGCAGCGATGAATCATATTTATAGCCACTCTGGTAACCCTCGCCATTGCCGTTTCCGGCATAGATAGAGAAGTCTTTTGCCTTGTGCTCGGCATTTTTATGGAAATGGATATTGCACAGGTTCATTTTCGTGGATGCAGGAGCTTCACTGAAAATACGCTGATTGTTGCCATCAACAGCATCAATATCCCGAGGCGCCTGAGGTCCAAACCCTTTACCCTCGGTGTTTTTCGCCAGTGCTTTGCGTTGTTCCGCGATCACTTTATCGGAAACGGTTTGATGGTGTGCTGCGCCGTGCCCTTCTGCATGGGTTGTGCCATGGCCTGCCCCGTGTTCTCCGGCAAATACCGGCACCGCCAGCAAAGCACTGGCTGCAATTGCAATTGCAATGCGTTTCATGATTATTCCTCCCGAATGATATAAAGAAACCGGCTGGTTAGCCGGTGTGAATGTAGTGTAGTTTATTCTGAGATGATTGCAAGTATAGTATGGCATGGATTTAAACATTAATCTCGAGAGGTGAGCATCATGGCTCTGGTTGCTTCAATACATGTGGATTCGGGCTGGGAACTACCCGATATGGTATTAAAAGATGTTGATGGTAACAGCGTGAATCTGCGTGCTCAAATCGGTCAAAACGGCTTGCTGGTGGCATTTACCTGTAATCACTGTCCTTATGCCATTGCAGTCTGGCCACGCCTGATCCGGCATGCTGCCAGATTAAAAGACATGGGTATTCGCTGTATTGCAGTGAATCCGAATATCCATCCCGATTATCCGGCTGATGGCGTGGCAGCCATGAAAGAAAAAATATCTGAATGGGGTATCGATTTCCCCTATCTGGCCGATGATACTCAGGAAGTGGCCAAAGCATTTGATGCCCAGTGTACGCCTGATCTTTATTTGTTCGACGCTGCTGGCAGGCTCTTCTATCATGGCCGTTTTGATGATTCATGGAAAGATGAATCAAAAGTAACCCGTGAGGAACTGATGGTTGCTGCTGAATTGCTTGTAGCAGGGGAAAATCCACCACAGCCACAGCATCCGACCATTGGCTGTTCAATCAAATGGCGGGAAAAACAGTGATCTGAGCATTGCAATTCAAAGGTGTTATCCTAGTGTCGCACCTTTGAATTTGCAGAGGCACATAGAGGGGTTCATAAATGCTGAATAAAGTGATGTTGATTGGAAATCTGGGTGCTGATCCTGAAACGCGCTTCACACAGGATGGCACATGTGTGTGCAATCTGCGTCTGGCAACAACAGAAAAGTTCAAGAACCGGAACGGGGAACAGCAGGAACGTACCGAGTGGCATCGCATCGTCATGTGGGGTCGTCTGGGTGAAATAGCCAACCAGTATCTGAGCAAGGGTTCCCGCGTTTATATTGAAGGCAAGATTGAAACACGAAAATGGCAGGATCGTGATGGCAATGATAAATACACCACGGAAATTCGCGCTAATGAAATGAAAATGCTTGGCGGCGGATCAGGTTCTGGTGGTGGGTCCGCCGGCAATCGGGGTGGAAGTTTTCCTGCTCAGGGCGGCAGCTCTGCACCGAAGAGCAATGATCCGTTTGCCAGTGCGCCGGATTTTGGTGATGTGCCGGTGGATGATGATATCCCGTTTTAAAAACCACCATAACATTAATTGTTGCAATTAAGGCGAAGGCTCTTGTTTTATAAGGGCCTTTTCTTTTTTTGGATATGTGATGCAAAAAGGCTGAAGAGACATGTCTTTCTCAGGAGGCTTTCCCCCAGCTGACATGGCTGCCTGATACGTTTGTTTACCTTCGAAAACTGCTGTTTTCATCGTCTATTCACAATGGTGGATTAGATTATAAACGATAATAGGATTCGTAGAGACAGGAGTACAGAGTATTTTCCAATCCATAAATGAGTCTGAAACGGATTTACATGTTTTGTAATTC
>CAZWWF010000023.1:7279-13855 GCA_964636805.1 uncultured Zetaproteobacteria bacterium | reverse complement strand
TATGGGTAATAATTTCATTCCCTGTTAGACTATACTATTGTTTACCGTATGAAATACGACAGTCATTGACCGGAGCAAACAAGGATGAGAATGCAAATGAATGTTATCGTGTGGTGTCATGCAAAATAGACCCCAGTTTCGCTATGATGATGGCCAAAATGGGACTTCCGCAGGTTCAGGGCGTGCGAATGCGGGTGAGATTCCAACTGCTGAGCCTTCGAAAAGCGCGTTAAATCGATCAATTTCAGCAGCAGTGGATGCGCTGTTATGCACTCAGAATAAAGAGGGCTACTGGTCATTTCATCTGGAAGCCGATTGCACCATCTCGGCCGAATACATTCTGATGATGCATCATATGGATGAAATCAATGATACCTTGCAGGTGAAAATAGCGGCCTACATCCGGGCACGGCAGTTGAAAAGCGGCGGCTGGCCGCTCTACTTTGATGGAAATCTTGATCTGAGTTGTTCGGTAAAATCATATTATGCTCTGAAACTGGCTGGCGACAGCCCTGATGACCCACACATGCAGAAGGCAAAGCAAGCCATTCTGAATCAGGGCGGGGCCACACAATGTAATGTATTCACCCGTATCATGCTGGCTCAGTTCGGTCAGATCCCATGGCAGGCTGTGCCATATTTACCGGTGGAAATTATGCTGTTGCCGCGCTGGTTTCCGTTTCACCTGAGCAAGGTTTCATACTGGTCCCGCACAGTCATGGTACCCTTGCTCATTCTTTGCACGTTAAAACGTAGCAGCCGCAATCCACGTCAGATTCATATCCCGGAACTGCTGCTCAAATTACCGGAGAAACGGCGTCACTATTTCCCGGTTCGATCCGGCCTGAATCGCCTGTTTCTCTATTTTGAATTTCTGACCAGTCTGACCGACCCATTCATCCCAAAAAAAATGCGCCAGCATGCCCTGAAAAAAGCGGAAACCTGGATTATTGAAAGGCTCAATGGCGATGGTGGCCTGGGCGCTATATTTCCAGCCATGATCAATGCCTATGAAGCGCTGGATGCGCTGGGATACAGCGCCGATCATACGTACAGGCAGACAGCCAAAAAAGCCTTGCAGGATTTGCTTGTCGTGAAGGAAAATGAAGCTTTTTGCCAACCTTGCAACTCACCCATCTGGGATACAGCGCTAGCAACGCTGGCGCTCCAGGAAGCAAACTCCGGAATCGGTTTACAGCCCATCCATGTTGCAGACAAAGAAAGAATATCTATAGCCACCGGCAGGGCACTGGACTGGCTGAAAGCGCAACAACTGCTAGATGAACCGGGTGACTGGCGCGTGCATCGTCCCGACTTGTCTGGCGGCGGCTGGGCATTTCAATTTAGCAACAGCCATTATCCCGATCTGGACGACACCAGCGCTGTTGCCTGGCCTATGTGCCAGGCCGACCAGCATGCACAAACCGATCACTATCAATTCTCGATACAGCGCGCAGCGAACTGGATTCGCGGCATGCAGTCCGCCAATGGCGGTTTTGCCTCGTTTGATGTCGATAACACATACGAATACCTCAATGAAATTCCATTTGCTGATCATGGGGCATTACTTGACCCGCCCAGCAGCGATGTCAGCGCCCGCTGCGCGATTTTACTCAGCTGCATGGCCAACAACAACCCTGCTTTCCGGGCATCGTTGCAGGCATGTATCACCTATCTGCGCAATGAACAGGAAGAAAACGGATCATGGTTTGGTCGCTGGGGAACCAATTATATTTATGGTACATGGTCCGTACTGGTGGCTCTGGAGAAGATAGGCATGGCACCAAATGACCCCATGATCCGCCGCGCTGCTGACTGGTTGAAATCGGTGCAACGTCATGATGGCGGTTGGGGAGAGGATCATGATACCTATTTCAACCCCGAAAAAGCCGGACAAGGCCACACCAGCACTACCTTCCAGACAGCATGGGCACTGCTGGGGCTGATGGCCTCCGGTGAAGCAGAGGCTCCCGAAGTAAAACACGGTATTGCTTTTTTACTGGCTGCTCAACAGCCGAATGGCTTATGGCATGACAATGCATTTACAGCACCCGGGTTCCCTCGTGTGTTTTATCTGAAATACCATGGTTACGATAAATATTTCCCGTTATGGGCTCTGGCCCGCTACCGCAAGCTGCATCAGCCTCAAAGCGCGTGAAACAGCTCGGCATCATTGCGGCGCTTCCGGCGGAGGCGAAATGCCTCGCAAAACGACCTGGTTATCATTATGTCCTTTTATCACCGCACCCGATTTCAGAACACGTAATCCTGAGCATCTCCGGCATCGGATCTGAACAAGCAGTAAAAGCTGCCACAACCCTGATACAACACGGCGCAGACGCCCTGCTCAGCTGGGGCTGTGCAGGTGCATTGTCCGCTGATGTGCAGCCCGGTGATTTATTACTGCCTCAAAGCATCCAACCTGAGGCATGCCATACACTATCCACAGACCCTGCATGGCACGCCCATCTTTCAGGACTGCTTGCAAACACCTGCAAACCCGCCACAGGCACGCTCGCCGGCAGTGCGAACATCATCACTGAACCAGTACAGAAACGGGCCTTATACCAATCCAGCGGGGCTATTGCGGTGGATATGGAGAGCGCTGCCATCGCCATGGTTGCACAAAAAGCGGACATTCCCTTCATGGCGATTCGCGCCATTGCCGACGATATCGACACGATCATCCCTGCCTATACCAACAGGGCCATGGATATCTACGGTAACATCAATCTCGTCCACATGCTCGAATTACTGCTGACTCATCCGACATCATGGCATCAGTTGATACGACTGGGACGGCAATTCAGTGCCGCAAAAGCCACGCTATCTCTTGTCAGTGAAAGGATCGGGATCGATGGTCTCTTACCCCCGGCGCTGTCTGATTGATGCAAACAGCTGTGCACGAACAGAATAAGCATCACGCCCTACTGAGCAGGTTGCTAAGCCGGTGGGTCGGTAGCGTATGCAACAGAACGCACTGGGTACTTGTGATTGCCATCCTTCTTAGCACCGTGGCATTCCAATATACAACGCACCACCTGGGTTTTAACACCAATACCAATGATATGTTGTCTGCCGATTTACCATTCCGCCAAAGCTATCACCGGTTTGAACAAGGGTTCCCGCAATACACCCATAATATTCTGGTCGTCATTGATGCCGACTCCCCGGAAAAATCCCGCGATGCCGCCAGGCGACTGGCTGCCCGGCTGGAAAAACAGGATCAACTATTCTTATCTGTCTACCTGCCACGCGCCAATGCCTTTATGGAAAGCCATGCCCTGCTTTATCAAAGCATGGACGAACTGGAACAAAGCGCCAGCGATCTGGCATCCATGCAACCATTTCTGGGCCGGCTGACTGATGATCTGAGCCTGCGCGGCCTGTTTCTGTTACTCAAGGATGTGCTTGAAGCCAAAGACACAGCAGATTCCATCGATATCACGCCTGTAATAACACCTGTCACGACAGCGATCCGTGCCGTGATGAATCATCAACATGCACCATTGTCCTGGCAGGAACTCATACAGGGAGAATCATCAGAAGAGGCCTCCAAACAACGCCAGCAATTTATCCTGCTGCAACCGCGCATGGATTTCTCCAGTTTCCTAGCCGCCAAACCGGCCATCCAGGCAATAAGAAATGCTGCCTCTGCGCTACAACTTGATGCCGAGCACGGTATTCGCGTACGCTTGACCGGTAGCGCCGCCTTAAGTCACGATGAACTGGTCAGCGTCAGTACGGGCGCCGGAACCGTGGCATTGCTTGCTTTTCTGGTGGTGACTGTGTTGCTGACCATCGGCCTGGGTTCATTGCGCTTTGTTGTCGCCACCCTGCTATGCCTGATCACCGGACTGATACTGACTGCTGCATTTGCCGCCCTGACCATTGGCCATTTGAATCTGATTTCAGTGGCCTTTGCCGTATTGTATATCGGGCTCGGTGTGGATTACGCCATCCACCTGTGTCTGCGCTGCCAGGAAATTGAACGAACCGGTCAAAGCACCGTCTCCGCACTGCGCAAAGCTGCCAATGATACCGGCACAGCACTGTTATTGTGTGCAATCACCACAGCTGTCGGTTTTTACTGTTTTGTACCCACCGATTACACCGGTGTATCGGAACTCGGTATTATATCGGGCAGCGGCATGTTCATCAGCCTGATTGTTACACTCACCCTGCTACCTGCCATTCTGTGCATGTGGAATAAGTTCATGCCGCTTCAGCACAAAAGCAACGTCAAAGCCAAAGGGGCGTCAGCATGGCGATTCCCGATGCGGCTTTCACTTGAGGGTCACGCATGCATGGTTCGTATTATGGCGATAATGGCTGCACTGGTTGCGGCCATATGGTTGCCACAGGCAAGATTCGACTATAACCCGATCAATCTGCGAGATCAGGCCAGCGAATCAGTCACGACCTACCGCGATTTGGTTGCCAGCCACAACATCTCTCCCTCCAGTATCATGGTACTGACACCCGATCCTCAACAGGTGCAAACCATTCAGCAACGACTGGAACGACTGGATTCGGTAGATAAAACTATTTCCCTTTTGAATTTCATTCCACAAAATCAGGATGAGAAACTTGCCATTATTGATGATATGTCGCTATTGCTAGGCCTGGAACCGGAAGCAAGCAATCCGGTAGCGGTACCTATTGCCGAACAGGTGAGTGCCATCAAGCAATTTGAATCCGCCCTGAATATATATCTCACAAAGTTCAGTCAATCACGTGAGGATAATACTTCCCTTCAGCAGTTAAACGCATTCAGACAGCTGTATCTAACAATACAATCGTTGTCCCGCCAACTTGCCAGCCAATCAGCCCATGCCAACAAACCAACCCTGATGGCGCTGAAAACGGATTTACTAGGCACGCTGCCCATCACACTCGAATTGCTGCAGACCACACTCACCGCCACCTCTATCAGTCGACAGAGCATACCTGTCAGTTTAAGCCATCGCTGGCTAAGCGACAGCGGTCTTTATCGCATTGAAGTCATACCCAAAGAAGATATCGGTAATATTGGAAACTTGCGCCGCTTTGTCAGCCAGGTACGAAAGATTGCTCCTGATGCAACCGGAGCACCGGTGTTCACACTAGAAGCAGGCGATGCCGTGATCGGAGCGTTCAAGCAGGCATTCGGAATTGCGTTCGTGCTGATTTTCCTGCTGTTATTGGTGCTCCTGCGCAGCATTGCCGATACCCTGTTGATTCTGCTGCCACTATTGCTGGCAGCCATATTAATGGGTGCTTGTGCCGTACTGCTCAATATCCCGTTTAATTTTGCCAATGTCATAGCCCTGCCTCTGCTACTCGGCATCGGTGTAGATAATGGTATTCACATAGTGCAGCGCTTCAGGCATATGCAGTCCGATCAACGATCCGGTAAGCAACTAGGTTATCATAATGTCTTGCACACCAGCACATCAAAAGCTGTGGTACTCAGTGCATTGACGACTCTTTGCAGTTTTGGCGCTCTATCCTTCTCTCCACATCAGGGTACAGCAGATATGGGGCAGTTACTTACGCTCGGCGTGATCATTATTGCCATCTGCACGCTCATTGTATTGCCTGCCTTTTTACAATGGCATCCCGGCAGAAAAAATCCACCGACAGGAGTAAACTCATGACAACGCTGGTGACCGGCGCATCCGGCTTTGTCGGTTCGGCAATTGTGCGTCGGCTGTTGCAAGCCGGGCATCAGGTGCGTGTACTGCTCAGGGAACATAGTCCGCGTGACAATATTACAGATTTACCGGTCGATATTGTTCATGGCGATTTAATGGACAGACCTTCACTGGCACGTGCTGTTTGTGGCTGTACATACCTGTTCCACGCCGCTGCCGATTACCGTTTATGGACACGCAATCCCGATGACATGTACCGGGTCAATGTAGATGGTACACGTTCTATCATGCTGGCCGCCGCCGAAGCAGGCGTATCGCGTATTGTTTATACCAGCAGCGTAGCCACGATAGGCCTGCATGCAGACAGTACCCCCGCCGATGAATCCACCCCGTCAGTGCTGGATGATATGATTGGTCACTATAAACGCTCCAAATTCCTTGCCGAGGCCGCAGTCCAAAAACTCGTTTCTGAACAGGGCCTGCCTGCTATCATCGTCAACCCTGCCGGCCCGGTCGGCCCGCGTGACATCAAACCGACGCCGACCGGCCAAATGGTGCTCGATACCATGCGCGGACGCATGCCGGCTTATATCGATACAGGGCTCAATATCGTGCATGTCGATGATGTCGCCGAAGGCCATTTGCTGGCTTTTGAGCATGGCAAAACCGGAGAACGTTATATTCTGGGCGGCGACAACCTGCCACTCAAAGAAATTCTGACTCGGGTCGCCGCACTGGCCGGTCGTACACCGCCGCGCTTTCGTATGCCGTATTATGGCGCTCTTTCTCTGGCATGGCTGAGTGAGACAGTGGCAAGCATCACCGGTGCATCACAACCACTCATTGCCATGGACGGCGTCCGCATGACCCGTAAGCGCATGTATTTCAGCTCAGATAAAGCACAGCGCGAACTGGGATATGCTCCTCGCCCGGCACAGGC
>CAZWWF010000023.1:3381-7179 GCA_964636805.1 uncultured Zetaproteobacteria bacterium | reverse complement strand
TCAGCTCAGATAAAGCACAGCGCGAACTGGGATATGCTCCTCGCCCGGCACAGGCCGCACTCGAAGATGCTGTGACATGGTTCAATCAACATGGTTACTAAGATATTCTGCTTATTATGTAATACGTGGCAAATGATTTGGACTGACCCGATATGACGATGAAAACAGGCACCCGATTCGCTTTCATGGTTGGCCTCACGATGCTGATTGTCCTTATTGTATGGCAAGGCATTGGTGAAATTACAACAGTTCTTGTTGCCGCAGGCTGGGGGCTGCTGATTGTCACGGCATTTCACTTAATCCCCATGCTGAGCAGCAGTTTGTGCTGGCGTGGCCTGTTTCCATCTAAACATCGGCCAACACTGCTCCGCCTGTTGCAGGCGCGATGGGTTGGCGAATCCATCAACAGCCTGCTGCCTGTCGCCCAGATTGGCGGCGAACTGGCCAAGGCACGCTGGATCATGCACCACAATGTTCCCGGAACCACTGCCGGAGCCAGCGTCGTAGTGGAGTTAACCATCACCTTGATGACCCAGATTCTGTTCACCCTGCTCGGTCTGGTTCTGCTACTGCTGCAACTGGATCCTGATGCAACCCTAGTCATGGCAATTGCTTTGGGCATGGTTATCTTCGTTGCATTGCTGTTCATCTTTTACAGCGCCCAGCGCAAACGATTCTTTGGTAAAATGGCTCATATGATGGAGAACATTGCCGGCGGCATAGAATGGCTATCGCTATCAGGCGGTGCCGACAAGCTGGATATGGCCATTGAACGAATCTATGGCAGCAAGAAAGTACTGGCCACCGCTTCTGCCTGGCGTTTATTCAGCTGGCTGCTCGGCACGGGTGAAGTATGGCTGCTGATGTATTTTCTCGGCTTGCCCGTCAGTTTCCCGGAAGCATTATTACTCGAAAGCCTGGGACAAGCGATTCGCGCAGCCGGTTTTCTTATACCGGCATCACTGGGCATTCAGGAAGGCGGTTTTCTACTGCTCGGCACCGTACTCGGCATTCCGCCACAAACAGCTCTGGCACTCTCGCTCGGTAAACGTATCCGTGAATTACTGCTTGGCCTGCCCGGTCTGATTATCTGGCAACTCTCAATTGGGCAGCGACTGTGGCAACGCCGTCAAAGTGAACAGGCCACGGGGTCAGAGAATATATGACCCCGCTACAAAAGGCCCGCTTCATTGCCCATGCCTCCAAACGTCTGCTTGATAACAAGGCGTTATATGCACAACTGGTAATCACACGCAACTGCAACCTCTCCTGCGCCTATTGCAATGAATATACGACAGGCGCACCCCACCTGTCAGCGGATATCCTGCTCAAACGTATCGATATGCTGGATGCTCTGGGTGTACTGATTTATGATATTCTCGGCGGTGAACCGCTCATGCACCCTGCCCTGCCTCAACTTGTGGCGCATATCAAAGCCAAGCAGCAAGGCGCTAATCTGGCTACCGTCATCAGTAACGGTTTTCTGCTCACACCCGATATCATCTCCGACCTCAACGTTGCCGGCCTCGACCTGATGCAAATCAGCGTCGATTCCATCCATCCCGGTGCCCAGTCAATGAAATCATTAAAGAGTCTGTTGCCCAGGCTGCGCCTGTTGGCCGAACAGGCGAATTTTACGGTAAAGGTACAAACAGTACTGACTAAGGAAACGGCGGCAGAATACGAGGACTTCCGCCAACTGCTGGCCGGTTTCCCGTTTGAGTTCAGCTTCTCATTCCTGCATCAGGCCGGTGGTAAAATCGCCATTCAAGGCCCGCAATATCTGGAACTGTTTGATCAGCAACAACTGTGGGGTGGCATGAAATTATATGAAGAGCATGCTCGCGCCCTGCTATCCGGCGATTTCAGCAAACCATGGCAATGCCTCGGCGGTTCCAAATTCCTGTATATCAACACCAACGGTCATATCCAGTGGTGTAGCCAGCAACCCGGTGCAAATTTACCCCTCAATCAGGCTACACCTGATGATCTGGCAGCATCCCACTGCCACAAACCGTGCGAAGCCGGTTGTGCCGTCGGTTGTTCACGCCTGATATCACATGCTCTGGGCGAACCACTGAAAAGCATCAAGACCGGTCTACAGACTATTGCCGGCATCCACCGGCCAAGCTAGAATTGATCTAGGTTACCAAAACCTTTTTTTCTGGCCTGATTCCACTGATACAGATTGAATACCAGCATGCCCCAGAAATCCGTGCGCAAACCCGGACGCATGCGTTGCATAATTGATCGTGGCGAATAAAATTCGCGATGCAGCAGATTCACCCTGTTCACGAGTTCATCAGGTGTCATGTTTTTGGGCGTAAACTGACAGTTCATGCCTGCAAGTTTGTTTAACTGCTGCTCATCGAGCAAGCGACCAGCCTGTTTCAATTCCTGATACACGCCGGTGCCCCGCCGGGGATTTAGTATATTGAAAAAAGCCATCGGCACATGATTTTCTTCCAGATAGCGTAACGTCGCATCATACACTGTTTCGGATTCCGTATCCCAGCCAAACACAAAGTTTAACGAATAGGTAATACCATTACGATTCAGATTGGCCAGCGCCTGATCATAGTGCTGCACCTTGTTCTGCCGTTTCTTCATTGAGGCCAGCGTATCGGCATCTACCGATTCCATACCCATATTCATATGCATACAACCCGACTGTTTGGCCAGCCTGATCAGTGCATCATCGGCACAATAATTCATCGGCCACAGACTTGCCCATTTGACCTTCAGGGGCACCAGTGCTTCGAGAACCTGCTGACAATTGCGTTTGGTGCCGGCAAACACCGAATCTGCAAAAAAGATAATGCCGCTGCCGAGCGATTTAATATATCGGATTTCCTCAACCAGTTCATCTACAGGACGTGAACGGAATTTTTTGCCATAGAGAACGGTTTCTTCGCAAAAATCGCAGCCGAACGGACAACCACGTGTGGTTTGCACCTGAAACACGCGCGGTCTGGGATAATGTTTAAACGGAATTACATCATAGCGCGGATGCGGCAAACCTTTCATATCGGGTAGCGGAAATTGTTGATAGACCTTTTTCAACCGGTCTGCGGCGGCATCGGCCAGTATGCCCGCCCAGATATCATCGGCCTCGCCAATCGCGTATGCATCACAATGTTTAGCCACCTCATCACCATAGAAATACGTGTGCGGGCCACCCATAAGTACAGGGATACCGCGTTTTTTATATTCCGCAGCAATTTCGTAGGCCCGTTTCGAAAAACGCGCCCACACGGTAATCGCTGCCACATCGCATGGCGCATCAAAATCTACCGGTGTTAAGCGCTCGTCAAAAACCGTCACCTTCCACTCTTTCGGCGTCAGTGCAGCCAGATAGGGCAGCGATAGCCCCATCATACGGCGCTTTCCGGTCTGAAAAAGCTCTCCGCTCGTGGTATAGGTCGTTGGCTGAATAATATGAAGATGCATGGACTACGAAAACTGTCAGAGAGAGATATATTTTGCGACTATAAGCTATGAAGAATCGGATTGCATACACCCTGATCGGTCTGCTTGCCGCCCTGTCGATGGTTTCATCCGCATGGGGCATGGCCGATTACCATGCCGAGCTGTTGGCCATTCAGCAAACATGGGCCGAAATCAAATACCATACCCCCAAAGCCGAGAGGCGGGATGCATTCGCATCATTACTGACTAAATCCGAAGCGTTTCAGCAAATGTATCCCGACAGCGCCGATGCTATTCTCTGGTCGGCAGTCGTTTTATACAACTTTGCAGGTGAAGTGCGGGGCATCAGGGCTCTCGGTATGGTCAAAC
>CAZWWF010000023.1:1245-3281 GCA_964636805.1 uncultured Zetaproteobacteria bacterium | reverse complement strand
TTATACAACTTTGCAGGTGAAGTGCGGGGCATCAGGGCTCTCGGTATGGTCAAACAATCCTATCGTATGTTGCAGCGGGCAGAAAAAATAAACCCGGAAGCTTCAGATGGGCTTATTCACACCGCTTTGGGGCAGCTCTATTACAAAGTACCCGGCTGGCCTGTCGCTTTTGGCAACGATACCAAAGCAGAAAACTATTTGCGCAAAGGGCTTGAACTCAATCCGGATGGTCTGGATGCCAATTATTTCATGGGAGATTATCTACTGCGAAAAAAACAATATCGCCAGGCAGCAATTCACCTGCGCCGGGCCATTCGGGCTCCGGCCAGAGCACAACGCCCTATCGCCGATGTCGGTCGTAAAGCCGATGCACTTAAATTACTCAGATTAGCCGAAAAGCATATATAGCAAGATCCAAAGACAGCTACTATTCAAGAAATCAGCGTGGCTTGAATTCCTGCTCGCGAATCATGATGCCAATTAATAACAGTGCGTATACCGGGGCTCCGATAGCAGTCATGATCAAAAACCACTGCGTTTGGTCAAATAGAGCCAAAACAAGCACCAGATAAATAAAATCCCGCCGCGACAGCATATCGGCAATACGTACAACGGCTGATTTATCTTCTGATGTTGATACTGATGTGTACAACGGGCCGGTCTTCCTTTCAATGCGCATGGTATGGAAATAAACCAAACTGGCCGAAAGCACAGTACCTCCTACAGCCAGTGACCCGCATAACCACGGCCAGAAAGAATCAGGAGCATGTGCCGCCCAACCAACAGCCATAGCGGCGAATATGCTCACATGAACAACATTATCCGACCAGAAATCGAGGATCCCACCAGTGCGGCTTTCCATGAATTTCAACCGTGCCAGCTCACCATCGCAGCCATCCAGGATGGAGTGCAACAGAAAAAATGATGCCCCCAGAATCTGCATCCCATGTTCGGGATACAAGAAAAATACGGCTCCCATCAACCCGAACATCATACTGACCCAGGTCATATGGTTGGGCGTCACAGATGTATGCATCAGTCGCCGGGTTACCGTCAGCGAAATTTTTCGATTGATATGCAGTGCCATCCAGCCTTCCGTGGCTTTGACCAGCCCGGACAACAGCATGTTTTCCGCTCGGCGACAATCTTCAACATGGCGGATGGAAATGCCGACATACTCATGAGTAGATTGCTGCGGCAATGTCTGTTCATCCGTTTTAGCCAGGGCTTTCACCAATTGCGTAAAACAGTGCACCTGCGGCAATTGCTGCTGTAGAGCAGAAAAGCGCTCTGTCCCAAGCAGCATGGCCTGTTCACCCGGCCACAACAATACCTCATCCGGCTCAACCTGTTTTTCTCCAAGATGCATCAAGAACTCACGATCAGGCAAACAATCCGGTGCCAACAACAGAATCGTGCCGTTACATGTCTGTACAACATCCATCGCAGTACATGCCGCTAGCCGGGCTCCCGTACCCGCTAATGCTTCTTCAAGCCGAACCTCTCCTGTAGGAAAGACCACCAGTAGATTACCCAAGCCGAATTTTGCACACATCAGCGCTACCCGCCGAATCAGGGCCAGCCCTGCCACCTCGGTCAGGCACGATTGCAACTCACGGGTTTTATCCAGCACCGGAATCAGGATAGTTGGGAATTCGCAATGGCCTGTTTTTTGCATGAACTCAGGCTGCAAACTGCCATGTCCAGTGTCAAAACAAATATCAGCCTGAGAAACAGATCAAACAGTCACATAGCTTGCGGTAATGTTTTTAATTGGCAAACTACAAACCGGTTGTGGAAATCAACCCGCGCATTAGCCCGACAAGGAGATCACGGCACGTGAAACCCATTAAAATCGCTATCACAGGCATTGGAAACTGCGCCAGCTCTCTGATTCAGGGCATTCATTACTACCGCAATAAAGGTCCGGAGGATGCTATTGGTCTGATGCACTGGGAAATCGGCGGATTCTCCCCCTGCGATATCGAGGTTGTTGCCGCCTTTGATATCGACAGACGCAAGGTTGGTCAGGATGT
>CAZWWF010000023.1:0-1145 GCA_964636805.1 uncultured Zetaproteobacteria bacterium | reverse complement strand
AATACCGATTTTCTCAATATGCTCAGCCGTAAACGTCTGGCCTCGAAAAAAATATCGAAAACCGAGGCCGTGCAATCAGTGGCAGAAACGCGTTTGCAGGACAACAATATCCATATTGGCCCCAGCGATTATGTATCATGGCAGAAAGATAACAAAGTCTGCTTCCTTCGCATGGAAGGCAAACTGTTTGGCGATGTGCCGATGCACATTGAAATGCGACTGTCAGTGGAAGATTCACCGAATTCAGCCGGTGTTACCATTGATGCCATTCGTTGCATCAAACTGGCACTGGATCGCGGTATAGGCGGTATTCTGGAAGCCCCATCCGCCTATTTCTGCAAACATCCACCTAAACAATTCACCGATGATGATGCTTTTCAGAATCTGGAACGCTTCATACATGGGGAAACGTCATGAAATGCCTGATTATTGCGGCAGGGAAAGGTAGACGCCTGCAAAAAAAAGGTCAGTGCAAGCCACTCATTCCCCTGTATGGCATCGCTCTGATCGAGCGCACCATTGAATCCGCACTTGAGGCTGGTGCAAATGATTTCTATATCGTTACTGGCCACCATCATAAGTGCGTTGATGCCTTTCTGCAGCGGCTGAGTCACCGGCTGAATATCCCCATTCAAACAATCTTCAATGAAAAATGGCAGAGTACGGATAACGGGATATCGGTATTGAGCGCAGCTCGTCATCTGAATGAACCATTCCTGCTGCTGATGACAGATCATGTATTCGACCCCGGCATAGCCCGCGATCTGATCCAGTTTGCCGAAAGTCAAGGTGGCCTTACCCTCGCCGTGGATAGTCATCTGGATAACCCACTGGTCGATCTCGATGATGTTACCCGAGTTCAGGCCGAACAGGGAAACATTGTCGCCATCGGCAAAGATTTAGAAATCTTCAATGCCTATGATACCGGCATTTTTCTGTGCACACCGGGCATATTTGATGCACTAACACAGGCTTCTCTCATAACCGGCAATACCGGCCTGTCCAATGGTGTTGCATTACTTGCCGCTACAGGCCAGGCAAAGACATTCGATATTGACGGTCGCTTCTGGATTGATGTGGATGATCCCGTCGCCTTCTGGCGCGCTGAAAACGCTCTGCTCACCCGCTTCCAGCAGCAACCCGAT
>CAZWWF010000022.1:0-14316 GCA_964636805.1 uncultured Zetaproteobacteria bacterium | reverse complement strand
CACTCATGACCATTAAACCGCTTTCTTTCAGCAAGCTCAAAACCGTACCGTTGGCCAACCGCAAGGTTGACAGCGACAGCAAGGATTTTGGTGCACCGTTCCAGCCCGGAAGCGGTTTTGAAAGTTTCCTCTGCAGCCTTCCCAATCTGGGCTGCGCCGGTGATCTGTTTCGTTTACGTGATGCCATCACCCAGGCCTTTCGCAACAAACATGCGATTATTCTTGCCTGTGGTGGCCATGTGCTTGATTCCGGACTTGGGCCGGTGATTTGCCGTCTCATTGAACAAAAAATTATTTCAGGTTTGGCATTAACCGGTGCCGCACTGGAACATGATGTGGAAATTGCTATTTCGGGGCGCACCGTGACAGCTCGTGAACGCGAACTCAGCAATGGTAACTATTGTATCACCGAAGAAACCGGCTGTTTAATCAACGATGCCATCAATTTCGGCGCACTTGAAAACTGGGGTATCGGCAAAAGTGTGGGTAAACACTTGCAAGAATCGGATATGGAACACCTCGATCATTCCGTAGTCGCCACAGCTTTTCGCTACGGCGTCCCCGTTTCCGTGCATCCAGCCATCGGTGCGGATGCATTCTGCTTTCATCCCGCTGCACATGGAGAATCGCTGGGTGCTGCCGCCATGGTCGATTTCCGGCTGTTGGCTGGTATGATGGCTGCTTCCAGTCACGGCGTAGTCATCAATATTGCATCCAGCGTAGTGATGCCACGTGTTCTGCTACAGGCAGTTGATGCAGCCCGTAATGTGGGAAAAAAAATCGAATCTGTCACCACTGCTATCATTGACCCTTCAGCCAGCACCACCGCTATTACTGACGTAGTCAGCCGCTTGTCGCTACCGAATGGTGCCGGATTCTGGTTGTCCGGCCCCGACGAAATCCTCCTACCCTTGCTCTTTGCTTCTGTACTGGAAGCATTGGGTGATGATATCCACTGAAACTTACCTTCACACAATAGCGTCATACCGGAGACCCCATGCCACTGATTAGACTGTTTATTTTATTTATTATTCCCCTTTCCCTGCCAGGTTGTTTTGCAACCGCCATTGTTGGAACGACGACCGTTGCCAGCAGCGTTCATGATGAGCGCAGTTTAGGCGAGCAATTTGATGACATTGCGATAGCATCTAAAATCGATGCACGACTCATCGCTGAAAAAAACATGCCGTCACGCTGGGTCAGCGTTGAAGTTATCCACGGCCAGGTTACTTTAACCGGATATCTACCCACTCAATCTCACATTGATCGTGCCATTTACATTATTAAACGCATGGACAAGGTTGTTTCAGTGCATAACAAGCTGAAGGTTGGCGAACCAATAATGAAAGAGCTCATATCTGATTCCTGGATCACAACCGATATCAAAAGAAAACTCCTCAATGATAAAGTAGTTTCCGGCTTTAGTATTCATGTTGAAACAGTAAACGGTAAAGTCTATCTACAAGGTGTCGTCGGAAGCCTTGTAGAACGTCAGCGCGCCATGGATATAGCTCGTGGAACACAGGGAGTTACTGCTGTTGTCGACCTGATGAAATCCGGCCATTCGTGAGATATTCCACTTCCCTGCAACAGGCAAAAGAACTGGTCGGGCAGTGGAAAGAACAGGGCAAGTGCATTGTTTTCACAAATGGATGCTTCGACCTGCTGCACCCCGGCCATATCGATTATCTGGATAAGGCTGCCAAACTCGGTGATATCCTGATTGTCGGCCTGAATGACGATGATTCCATTCGCCGGCTGAAAGGAAAATCGCGCCCGATCAACCCACTACAAGACCGGGCCATTATGCTGGCGGCACTGCGTTCTGTCGATCTGGTCATCCCCTTTTCAGAAGACACGCCTTTAAATCTGATCACCGGCCTGATGCCGGATATTCTGGTCAAAGGTGGGGACTATCAGCCCGATGATATTGTCGGCGCAACAGAAGTCCGCCAGCATGGTGGTAAAGTGATTGTCATGCCGTTTATCGATGGTCATTCCAGCACAAAGCTTATTCAACGGATTCAGTCCATCTGAAAGGCCACGCTGACTTCTCCTGCTCAATAAGAAAACACTGAAAACTACCCGATGTGCTCCGGTAGCAGGGAATCGATAAATTCCCCGGCATTGAATGGCATCAGATCTTCCAGTGTTTCACCCACACCGATATATCGAATTGGCAGGCCGAATTTGTGTGACAATTGCAGTACGATGCCGCCTTTTCCGGAACCATCAAGCTTGGTCACTATCAGGCCGGAGGTGCCGGCTACTTCACGGAATTTTTCAACCTGAACAACGGCATTCTGCCCAGTCCCGCCATCAACTACCTGCCATACCTCATGCGGAGCTTCGGGATATGCCTTGCTAATCACCCGGCGCACTTTGGCCAGTTCATCCATCAAACCGCGGTCGGTCTGCACACGGCCGGCAGTATCGACAATGACCACATCATAATTTCTGGCTATCCCCCGTTGTACCGTATCAAAAGCAACAGCAGCCGGATCAGCCCCTTCATGCTGTCGCACCAGATCGGCACCCGCGCGCTCTACCCAAACCGCCAACTGCTCGACTGCAGCTGCACGAAATGTATCACCAGCCCCCACCAGCACCGATTTACCCTGCTGGCGAAACATCGTGGCAAGTTTACCAATTGTAGTGGTTTTCCCGGTACCGTTGACGCCTACCACCAGCAAGACAAACGGGCCGGATGTGGATTCATTCACAGGACCTGTTTCCGGGATCATATCGAGCATGGATTTTTTTAATGCCTCAATCGAACTACCGCGATATTTTCGAGCTTTCTGTACCAGTGAACCGGATAGCTCGCCACCGCAATCGGCCATAATCAGGCCATCCTCAATATCAATCCAGTCTTCTTCGGACAAGGCATCCACTGCCCCGCCCGGCACCATCTGCGCCAATGTATCCCGGCTGCGCGATAAACCATTTTTCAGCCTTGCAAAAAATGACACCAACAATCCTCTCCTGTCAGGGTATGTTCACATGAATGGACAAAACGATTATCAAAACAAGTTCGCTATGATCCGACGCATTTACCCTGCTAACCTGACAATGCTGTGACTTTATACATTTTATGTGAACAGGTCCTGATTACATGTTCTGCCCTACTCTATCGCTAAATATCATATTTTGGCAGATCTATGGTGATCTTTCATGCCATGCATACGTAATAAATGGAGGATCAGCTTGTGATATTCTCCCAAACCTTCTATTTCGGTCAGCCCGGCTTCAGCCTGATTCAGTAATTCCCGAGCATGTTTTTGCATCACGGGCCCTAGTTCCCCGGCCGACTCAGCCTGTAACAACATATTATGTCCGGAAGCTGCCATCGCCAGTAATTCATTGGCCTTTCTCAGTTGTACAGCATTACTATCGTTAGCGCTCAGACCCATCATCAAGCCAAGCAGATCAAATGCCGTATCGCCCAAGTCATGAATCTGGTGCATTGAGGCAGACATATCTCCTCCCCCCTTATGCATCATGGTCATTTCCGGGCCGGACATAGCCCGCCGCAACAAACCAGTGGCATCTACCAGCAAACCCTGCCCCTGATCATTACCATCCAGTTTCATGTTTGCACCATATGCAGCCATCACCAGGGCCTGTCCCAACAGCATTTGCAGAGGCTGCATCCGTTTGCCTTGCGTATGATCGTGCTTCATCTGACCGACATGGTTTATCGCGTCTGCCTGCTGTGCCGGTTTTTGGCTGCTATCGCATCCTGCCAGTGTAAGCAGACATAACAATATGATCGTGAACTGTTTGTTCATTTGCGCTCCTTTTTGTTGCCGTATCTGTCACTCCCGAGCAGTGACTCCAGCATGCGTTGCGCTGCAGCTGACGTCCAGTCCCGCTCACCAATAATGCGGCCGATAATTTTACCATCGCGTCCAATCAGATAGGTCATCGGCAAACCGCGTACGGCATAGCGATTACGCACCGAGCCTTCGGGATCCAGCAACGTGTGAAATCTCGGGCTCACCTTATCAATAAATGCCTGCACATCATCACTGCCACCCCGATTCACATTGACGCAAATCATTTGGAAGTTATCAGCATCCAGAGCCTTCTCCATACTGTGCAACAACGGCATTTCATGGCGGCACGGCACACACCATGTCGCCCAGAAATGTAATAACACCAGTTTGCCGCGCGCATCCGCCAGTGATGTGTGACCACCACCGAGTTTCGGCAGGGAAAATTCCGGTGCAGCTTTGCGGACTTTTGGCAGTTGCACGCCAAAATCCAGCATCATCTGTTCTGCTGCAAGCGGAGCAGCCGGGGCGCTGCTGGCCCCGGCTGCCATCCACAGGCTTGCAATCAATAACAGTTTAACGCGCATGGGATTGCAGATACCCGGAAATTTGCCGCCAATCCTCGTTCGACATCGATATGTTTTTCTCATCCATGCGTTGTTTCATCACATGCAATATCGAACGCCAGTGCGGCCAGTCCAGCCGTTTGGGGTGTGGCAGGCTGTGGCAAACGCTGCAACGCTGTGCAAATAACTGCGCCGCAGCCGAATCGGCATCGGGGATATCCGTCGCCCAGGCCGGTGATGTAAACATCAGACATAAAACCGTGATTAATATTTTCATCATACCCTCCTAAAATCCCAGCACGGCATCTGCCGGCGTATGTGAATGTGATAATGAACGAATACTCTTGCTGGTCGGAATCTCCATATACCAGGTCAGCATGACACCGAACTGATCTTTGAGTTGTACCCCATTGAGCCGTTGGTATACCGGTAGTTTCACGCTCAGGTCAATAATATGAAGATGGGCCGGCTGCCATTGCATGCCCACCGTGATTGAAGTTTTGACACCGCCGTAGTTATTCGGATTCCACAATGGCGTCATGAACGGGGAGGCTGCATTACCATGTACGGTGTGGCCGGAAAATCCGCTCACCGCTTCATCGGCCTGGCCGCGAATATGACCCTTCCATTCAAAATTCGTCTGCACTTGCCACAAAAAATTATAATTGATCTGGTGCATCAGATAAGCGTCCACCTTGACGCCGTCGCCAAGTCTGTAATTGCGCTTATTATCATACCAGCGCCCGGTATAAACACCATCCAGACCCCACCACCATGGCGAAGACGAACCCTGATAAAGCAGCCCCAACATCGGATCGACCGTACCTGAACCCAGTTGCATACCGTAGGGCAATAATTCGGTCTGGCGCACAGCCAGCGGATGCGTCGTATTGCGTTTGCTGATCGAACCGCTGGGCAGGCTGGCCCCGATATACAGCGAAGCCTCACTGGTCGGAATCAGCAGATCATCCGAATAAACCCGGTATTTGGTCATCAACATCGTATCAGCCATACCGCTCGATTTCATGGTATAACCGGATCGTTTCGTCATCATGATCATGGCCGAATTAAATGCCATATCCATACGATTATCCTGATACATCGGCATAATACCGGCAAAAAAATCATCGCTGAATGAATAACCCATGGCCAGATTAAGCATACTCATATCCATATTTTTCTGCACAGCCATAAACTTGCCGGTCGGCTTTCCGCCCATCACCGGCATACCGAGCAGGCCATTGCCATCCACATTGGATGCTCCGCTGCGCAAGCCCTGCATTCGCATAAACACCGGTTGAATTTTGAAGCGGAATTCGTGTGTCTCCGGCACGCCACCGCCGGGTATATTCATTGGCATATTGCCGCCGCATTTGGCACAGCACAGACCCAGATAGGCATGCGCCTTGACGGGTGATAACAGCACACAGGCTATCGCCACCATCGTCAACGATAGTAATTTTCTTTTCATTGAATCCTCCATTTGATTTTCCATGCGTGTAAAAAGCGCACGCGCAATCGCCCCGGGCAAAATGCCGGAACATCAGATAAAAATGATTGGGAATATCAGATAGTTCGTGGAGGTGGTGTGGAAAAAGGCAATATCCGTGACCTTAATCCGGCCACAGGCATGGTAATAACATGACTCATGTCAGGTGCCATAGCAGTTCCTTGCATCGACAGCGCATGCGGTGCCAGTTGATGGGGCATGCCATCCAGATGATTATCAATGCGACAACCGCATTCGATATAGCAATCCTGCAAGTCAATCAATGCTGCTACAGGTTCAACCTGTACACTTTCACTCATGCTAGCATTCATACCGGGCATTGCGCAGCTTGCAGCCGATACCGCAGGCACGGTGCTGACAAGTAACAGTGAAAGGGCCATTATGGCGGCGGTGAATTTTCGGATAACCTGCATCACAGACGCATCATTACCGAGTTGCATGTTGTATGCAAGATATTTACACCGCCGGCGACCAAGGCCAGAAAACAGGAGAACCCGATGATGCGATGGATGATAAGTGCGGCACTCATATTACTTGCATGGATGCCTGCACAGGCCGCTGAACTGCAGTGGATGGATGATACAGGCGCACTGCATTCTCTGGCTGAATACAAAGGCAAGCCTGTACTGGTCCATTTCTGGGCTTCATGGTGCGGCCCGTGCCGCCATGAAATGCCACTCTTGACCACCTGGCTGAAACAGCATCCTGATGTCACCATTATTCCCATTTCACTTGATGACAACATAGAAGATGCCCGGAACTTTTTAACCAGCAATCACTTTAATTTGCCTGCCCAGCTGACCGATTCGTCTCAGGCCATGGCTCTGGGTGCCCGTGGCCTGCCCACCACTCTCGTGGTTAACGCAGATGGAGATATTGCCGCACGTCAAATCGGGGCCTTGCCATGGAATAAAAAGAAATTTTCAGATACCGTTTTGGGGTTTCTGAATCAAAAACAGGATCAACAACCACATCCCACAAATATGTAACCGGCACATCGGTATTTAGAGCATGTTCAGATGCCTGAATATTCTCTCCACCCTTCACAGCATCGCAAGTAGAAAGCATCATACGCATCATCATTTCAATCAGGAGGCTCCATGCGCCCATTACTACTAATCATTTCCATGTTAATCCCTGCCTTCGCCTTTGCCCATGATGGCCATGAGCAGGGAAAAAATGCAAATATCGAATCCATCCGCAATCATGCGGCAGACGTGCTGCGTAATAACAAGATCGATGCTGTAACCCCCTCTCCTATCACAGGCCTGTATGAGGTTCGCAGTGGCAGAAATATTTTCTACTCCGATGCTGACGGCCACCATTTCATCATGGGGGGGCAACTTATCGATACTGTTGCGAAGAAAAATCTGACTCAGGCACGCATGGAAGAACTTAATCGCATTGACTGGAATATCTTACCTCTGGATAAAGCCGTCGTTTCAGGTGATAAAGATGGTAAACTGAAGCTGGCCATTTTTACCGATCCGGAATGCCCGTATTGCCGTAAATTTGAAAAGGAACTGGCCAAATTGAAAGGCGTTCAGGTATATAGTTTTCTCTATCCACTCAGTTTTCACAAACATGCCAAACGCTGGTCCACAGCGATCTGGTGCAGCAAAGATCGTCATAAAACGTTGACCGACATCATGCTCAACAATGCAGACCCGAAAGCCGGAACCTGCGACACGCCAATTGATGAAATCAATGCCCTCGCTAAAAAGCTCGATATTCATGGCACCCCCACATTGATTGCCGGCGATGGCCGCCTTGCCTCCGGCGGTAAAGCTGCCACCCAATTAAAAGCTTGGTTACAGGAAAAATAACGACCCGGGCTTTTACTCCCAACAAAGGATTCCGACATGCGCGAAAACAGACAGGTTGATGCACTCCGACCGGTAACTATTGATACAAAGTTCAATCGCTATGCTGAAGGTTCGGCGCTGATTTCATTCGGGTATACGCGCGTATTGTGCACGGCCAGTGTCGAAGAAAGGCAACCGCCATTCCTTCGCGGCACTGATAAAGGCTGGGTAACCGCCGAATATGGCATGCTGCCACGGGCAACCCACACGCGTGGCGGTCGTGAAGCGGCACGAGGCAAACAAACCGGACGTACGGTTGAAATTCAGCGACTGATCGGTCGTTCCCTGCGTGCTGTGGTGGATCTCGAGGCTTTAGGGCCGCGTTCCATCAGTCTGGATTGTGATGTATTACAGGCTGATGGTGGCACCCGGACCGCAGCCATTACCGGCTCATGGGTGGCATTACGCATTGCCATCAATAAATTGCTGGCAGATGGCACACTCGAATATGATCCCGTTATCGGACAAGTCGCTGCAGTCAGTTGTGGTTTCGTTGATGGAGAGGGCCTGCTCGACCTGCAATATTCCGAAGATTCACAGGCAGAAATGGATGCCAACTTTGTCATGACACCGAGCGGCGGTGTTGTTGAAGTACAGGCAACTGCTGAAGATAAACCGCTACACTGGAATCAGTTCATGCAACTGAAAGCGCTGGCTGACAAGGGCATTTCAGCTCTGGCTGCGTTACAAAATCAGGCTGTTGTATCCGCCTGATTACTATAAAACAAATGAAACTGGTCGTTGCCAGCAACAATCCGAAAAAACGAACGGAGATCGCTACCATTCTCGGCACTCTTGGTATCAAAATCGTCGCATCGGAAGATACAGTCTTTGTCGATGTGGTAGAAGATGTCGACAGTTTCTCCGGTAATGCACGCAAGAAGGCAGAAGCCTTTGCTACGGCCAACGGATTACCTGCACTGGCTGATGATTCAGGCCTCTGCGTTGAAGCACTGGATGGTGATCCCGGTGTTTATTCCGCCCGTTTTGCCGGCTCTGATGCCAGTGATGCCGACAACAACCGAAAACTCCTGACTGAGCTGGCCAGACAAAATAACCGGTCTGCCTGTTTCATCTGCGCCTTGTATCTGGCTTTTCCGGACAATCGACAGCCATTCACAGCAGAGGGTAAGGTGGAAGGACAAATTCTTGAACAGGAAACAGGAACTGGCGGTTTTGGTTATGATCCGCTTTTTTTCTGTCCGGAACTGGGCAAAGCCTTCGCCAGGGCCAGCACCGAAGAAAAGGCTTCGGTCTCCCATCGTGGCCGTGCTCTGCGATCCTTGGCTGAACAGATCAAACAACATGTTTAATGCAGCTTGTAGAACCTGCTCCCGGCTCGCTACGTTTCTTGATAACATCAAGGAAGAACGGCCCGACTATTTTGCCGCCCCCGTACCCGCATTCGGGGATGATAAGCCTAAACTTCTGATTGTCGGTCTCGCCCCCGGCATGCACGGTGCCAACCGCACCGGTCGTCCGTTCACCGGTGATTTTGCCGGCATTCTGCTCTATCAAACACTGTTTGACCTTGGACTTTCCTCTGCACCTGTATCTGAACATGCAAATGATGGTTTGGTGCTGCATGGCATACGTATTACCAATGCGGTTAAATGCCTGCCACCTCAGAACAAGCCTGAAACATCAGAAATCAGAAACTGTAACCCATACCTCAAGTCCGAGATCGATATGCTTCCTGTTTCATGCAATATGATGGCGCTGGGAAAAATTGCCCACGATGCGATTCTACGCGCCTACGGGCTGAAGTTATCCGCCCTGAAATTCGGGCACGCTGCAGAACACACGCTTCCCGATGGCCGTAAACTGTTCGATTCCTACCACTGTTCTCGATACAATACCCAGACTCGCCGCCTGACAACGAAGATGTTCCAGGATGTACTGCGCCGGGCCAGCGAATAAAGGTTAAATACCGGTTTCCGTTGCTTTGAACTTCTTCATTTTGGCAAACACTTTATTGGGATATTTTTTACGGCCCAGTGAACCGTTATAGGCAGCCAGCGCGCGTTCCACGCTCTTGTAACGATCTACATAATGGCGAAGAATAGCACAGCCATAGCGCACATTGGTTTCAATACTGAGCAGATTATCATCCGGCTTGCCCAATTCCTTCTTCCAGAACGGCATCACCTGCATCAAACCAATGGCGCCAACGTTGCTTACAGCAAAATGATCAAATTGCGACTCCACCGCGATGACAGCCAGAATCAGTTCGGGAGACAGTCTTGATTTCTTGCTGTAAACATAGACCCAGCGAGCAATCGTTTCCGCCTCGCTGATATCAGCCACCCACGGGCGAATTGTCGAAACAATATCCTTGACCCAGACCATTTGCTCGAAGTCGGTCTGTGCCGGTTCAGGTTCCGGTTCCAGCATCTGGCGCAACTCTTCCTTCTCTTCCGGCATAATATCAAGCAGCCCGACATTCTTTTCCACAATCTGTTTGACAGCCGTTTGGGCCAGATGCTGCCTGTCTTCTGTATTCCTGCTCAGCCAGACAGGGATAGTCAGCAGGAACCCTGCGATCATCACCCCGGCCAGAATGGACTTGGGCGAAATACCACCCAGCCGCTGCCGTAATTCGTCGGCGTTCAGTTTTCCATCTCCAGAGATTGTAATTCAGACAGCACAATAGACAGGACATCAGAAACCGGGACTGCGCGTCGATCACGCTTGCGCCAACCTATTTCAACCTGCCTGTCTTTCAACCCCCGATCACCGATAACCACCTGAAATGGAAGACCAATCAGTTCAAAATCCTTGAATTTAACACCAGGGCGTTCCTTGCGTTCATCCCACAACACATCAATACCGGCCTCTTTCAACTGACTATAAATCGTCTCCGACGCTTCCAGCACTGCATCCGATTTACCCATACTGATCAGTCCCACAGAAAACGGCGCCAGTGTCAGCGGCCAACTGATACCAGCATCATCGTTGCATTGTTCCACAATGGCCGCCATCAGGCGCGATACGCCAATACCATAGCAGCCCATGGTGGCCACACTACGTTTGCCCTGCTGATCCTGAAACAGCACTTCCATCGGTTTGGTGTAGCGTGTACCGAGTGCGAATACCTGGCCCACTTCAATACCACGCGAAAGCGCGATGTCTCCGCCACAATGAACGCACGTATCGCCGGTTCTGGTTTGACGCAAATCGAAAAATTCGGCTGATGTAATATCTCGCGCGATATCCAGCCCGGTCACATGTGCATCCTGATGATTGGCTCCGGCAGCCAGGCCTGTTGCGCCCTCCAGACTATGATCCAGCAAAATACGGGATGACAAATTCTGCGGACCGACAAAACCGGTGACACCACCAATAGAAGCTATTTCTGCATCTGTTGCCATTTCAACACTGTCGGCACCGACAACATGAGCCAGCTTGATCTCCTGCACCTGATCATCACCCCGAACACAAACAGCGACAATAATACCATCGTTTGCCCCGCCGATAATGCGATATACCATGGTTTTGAGCAGCAAAGCAATATCCATTGATAGAAAACTGGCCACATCTTCTGCACTGGTCACCGCCGGCGTATCAACCATTTTTAGTTCTGTCTGCTCAGCCACTGCGACTTGACGATTCGATACGGCTTTTTCCACATTGGCTGCATATTCACAAGCTCCACAATGCGCAATAAGATCCTCGCCCGATTCAGCCAGCACATGGAATTCATGCGAATCGCTGCCACCGATGGAGCCGGTATCCGCCTCAACAGGACGAAACTTTAAACCGAATCGCGTAAAAATCCGGCAATAGGCATCAAACATATTCTTATATTCCGCAGCCAGACAATCTTCATCAGCATGGAAAGAATATGCATCTTTCATGATAAACTCGCGTCCGCGCATCAGCCCGAACCGTGGCCGGATTTCATCACGGAATTTACTCTGGATCTGGTACAGATTCATTGGCAGCTGTTTGTAGGATCGTAGTTCGCGGCTGATCAGGTCGCAAATCACCTCTTCATGGGTGGGGCCGAGACAGGATTCGTGCCCGTGCCGATCCTTAAAACGTAGTAGCTCCGGTCCGTATTTTTCCATGCGTTCGGACTTCTCCCATAACTCGCCCGGCTGCACCATCGGCATCTGCAATTCCTGCGCCCCAGCCCTGTTCATCTCATCACGCACCACGGCTTCGATTTTCCTCAACACGCGTAGCCCCAGCGGCAGATAATCATATACGCCGGATGTCACACGTCGAATATAACCGGCTCGCAACAACAGTTTATGAGAAACCACCTCGGCATCAGCCGGATCATCCCGAAGGGTGGGAATAAATAACTTGGAATAACGCATAGCGGCAAGCATAACGGGCGTTCATACATTCAGGTAGTCCCGAAACACATTTTTCCATGGGGGAATTCCTGCACATCAGCCACATAAAATGCAGGAGAAATCATATAAAACGGTAAAGTACATGGCGAAAGCACAGGAAATTCCATACCATGGCCGCATGGATAGCGCAAAAGAGTACAGCATCATCAGCGTTTGTCAGGGACCTGAATGCAGGGAATGGGGTGGTCCGGAATTACTTTATCAGCTGAAACAACGCGGATTGCTTACTTCTACAGAGCACTGCCAGGGACTGTGCCACTTCGCCCCTATTGTGCATTTGAACCAGCACTGTATTGCCGAAGCGACTATGAAAAAAATAGTCGCCGGACTTAACGCTTAAACCGGAGCTGCTTTCCGCGGGCCTGTACTTGACTGCAAGCGATAATACAGCGTTACCATCATGACCAATGAAACCGCAAATACAATGACCTGCAATGCGCTAGGCTGGTCATCGTAACCCACCAATACATGTAGCAATTCACCAAATATACTGCTGGATGATAACAGTGCTGAACTGTTCCACAGCGGATCAACCAGAGGCGGCAGCCACCCGATCATCACCAGATTCGATGCCGCTTGCGAAGCCATGCCGGCAGCCAGAAGCATCAACAACCAGCCGATCACGCTGAATAATCGTTTCAACGGAATACGTACCAGTCCCAAATAAAGCAGAGAACCCATAGTCAGCGCAACACCCGCCCCCATCAAACCACCAAAAAACATACTCCAGCCATCATCACTGATCCCTTGTGCTGCACCAAACAGGAAGAAAGCAGCCTCCGAGCCTTCGCGCATGACGGCGGACAGTGCAACAATAGCCAATGCCGTATAAGGCAGATCGCCTTCTTTAACCGAACCACCGATCTGTTTCATATGCTGAGCCATCATGCGTCCGTGTTTACTCATCCAGAATACCGTCCAGGCAATCAGTGTCGAAGCAAGCAACAGAACAACTGCATTAAAGATGAATTCACCGTCCCCATCAAAAGAAGCCTCCATCTGTTCCATGAATACAGCCAGGAAAACGGCACCCAGCAAACCGCCGAACACACCGAGTCCGATCCACAACCTGGAGCCGGTCAACCCGCGTGTCGCCGCCAGCAATACCCCGACAACCAGTACCATTTCGAGCATTTCCCTGAATACAATCACCATGGATGAAATCATGTGTCCAACTCCTGCCTGCATTTCCTGCAAAAACCAAACATCACCAATTGATGCCCGGTCAGCTTAAAACCTTTTTTTTCTGCAGCAGCCTCCTGCAATGCTTCAATCGTATCATGTGAAAATTCTTCGATATGACCGCATCCGGTACAAACCATATGATCATGATGCGCCTTATCGGCCCGCTCATAGCGTTTTTTATCGGCCAGCTGAATCGAATCAATCAGCCCCTGAGACTCCAGTGCGGACAAACCGCGATACACTGTGGCAATACCAATCGATGCCCCTGTATCCACAAGTGCACGGGCCACTTCATCAGCATCCCAGTGTCGATTGGAGGCATTGATCAAATCCAGTATGGCTTGACGCTGTGCTGTCAGTTTCTGCATAAATGTAATGATAACCGTTATCATTATCATGTCAACAATAGAAAACAACGCTGATAATACACGCAAAAACTTGCGCTTTATAATATAGTAGTCTATTAAAGGTGTCAGAGGGGAAACACCATGTTAATTTTGACACGCAAAAAAGGCGAATCCATTGCTATTGGAGATAATATCCAGATTCAGGTTCTGAATGTGAAAGGTGGGCAAGTGCGCATTGGCATTGATGCACCCCGGGAAATCAAAGTCAATCGTGAAGAGTGCCTAAAAGTATCTGCAGATCATAATCATATTGTGGCAGAAGCCTGATTAACAGGCACTGGTTACGGTTCAATTACTCTGTTTTTTGTTAACCGGCGACTGGCATTCGATCCATACCTCAAGTATAATCCTGTCTTTACACCCCTGATGCGATGCCCCTGTCTCAAGCGGAAAGTATACTGATCTACAGGTTGTGAAACTCCACTCAAAATTAAAGAGGCATGGTTTATTGCCATCTCGACAAAATCAGAACGCAAAGAGAAAAACGTGATCTTCCCTTTGCTTACAAAATCAATGCTTCACACCATCGGTTTTGGCAGGCCATCCATTCCCTCTCAGAAGCGCAGAATAAACCAGCGCTTTCTTTAACTGTCTTTCTCGTCCAGCCCGAAAGCACTGTGCAGGGCACGCACGGCAAGCTCGA
>CAZWWF010000021.1:0-14670 GCA_964636805.1 uncultured Zetaproteobacteria bacterium | reverse complement strand
TGCCATGCCCGTCAAACAGGTGCAGACGGCTCTGTTCATCCTGCCACAAGGCAACTGGTACACGTGCATCCGCATCTATACATAGCTTGCTAGGAAGAACACGTGTGATTCGCACATCGGCCAGATCAGGAATATGTTGCAGCCACAATTCACGCAGCAAATCCGGACGAGTGCTGAGAAAATCCCTGTTCGGCATAGCCTTTAACTGTGCATCAATCGCTATCTTGAGCGGTGCATCGGCCTTGATCTCCCATGATGCGACACTCCATTTATGATTGAGCCACATGGCACTGGTGGCCATCACACTCACAACCATACCAAACATCAATACTCGCCCGATTCGTTTCAGGCTACGGCGTCGTATATCTTTCTGTACGGCGGGATCAATACGATGCTGATTCACCCGGCTCATTGCATCCTCCCCGGGTTTCTCTCTGAATATTCTGTCTCAGCATGTTCCAACTGTGCCGAGGCCAGAATACGTAAACACAAGGCCTCGAAACCGATACCGGCAGCGGCAGCGGCTTTGGGCAACAGGCTGGTTTCGGTCATGCCAGGTATCGTATTGATTTCCAGTATCGTCGGTTCTCCACCGGTCGGGACAATCATGTCCACGCGCGGAGCACCGGAGCAACCGGTTGCATCAACCGCCTGTTCAGCCCGTTCCATACAATATCGCAACGTTTCAGCTGGCAAACGAGCTGGGCAAAAATACTCGGTCGCTCCGGTCGTATATTTGGAAGCATAATCATAAACACCGGATTTCGGAGCTACTTCGACCGGCATAAGTGCCTCACCATTCAATACCGACACAGCAATTTCCCTGCCGAGAACCGGCATTTCAGCCATCCATCCATCCGCAGCCGCCAGCCCCAGCGCCAGCCAGTCAGACTGAGACTCCAGATAGTGCAAACCGATACTGGAACCTTCCGCCACCGGTTTGACAAATACCGGATAACGGGCCGGGCCGCCTTCGCCAATATCAATGCTGACCGGTGTTTGCAATCCGGCATGATTCAGCACCTGTTTACTCAACTGCTTGTCCATACACAAAGCCGATGCGGTGATGCCCGAGCCTGTATACGGAGTACGCATGATTTCCAGCATCCCCTGTACACAACCATCTTCACCCAAAGTGCCGTGCAAAGTTATAAATGCGGTATCAATCGCTGCATCATGAATCGATGTGGCCCAATCGCTCATCAAATCAACGGCCACGGCATCCACACCCGCAGCATGCAAAGCACGCAACACAGCCGTTCCCGATTTCAACGAGATTTCCCGCTCTGCCGAGGAGCCCCCCATCAATACACCAACGTGACCGAAAGTATGGGTATCTATATCATTCATATCCATCTCCAGCCAGTGCTTCAGGTTGATCTCCATACTGACCTTCAGACCATAGATCCGCCCATTCCCCGACCATCCGAACTTCCGGCTCCAACTCAATGCCGGTCTGTTGTTTCACTTCTGCCTGAGCGCGTTTTATCAAAGCGACAATATCAGCGCTGCTGGCCTCTCCTTCATTAACAATAAAATTGGCATGCTGATCAGAAATACGGGCACCACCGATACGAAACCCTTTCAGCCCGGCCGCCTCAATCAGACGTGCCGCATAATCACCATCCGGATTTTTGAATACAGAACCACAGTTGGGCTGCGCCAACGGTTGTGTAGATGAGCGTCGACTGCGCATGCTACGCATACGTTCCCGAATCTGATCGGGATGATCCGTTTGCAAGGCAAATGTGGCTGACAGGACCAGACTCTGTACCGGCAAATCAATATGCCGGTAAGTCATATTCAGATCCATGGCATCCATCTTAATGATACTGCCATCCCGTAACAGCACTTCGATATGACTCAGTGTATCAGACACCTGTTGAGCAAAACATCCCGCATTCATGGCAATACCGCCACCCACATCGCCGGGCACTGTGGCCATAAATTCACAACCGGTCAGACCATGATCGGCGCACTGGCGAGCAAAACGGGACATGCGCACGCCGGCGCCGACTGTTACCACACAAGCATCGAACTGCAGAATATTCAATTCACTCAAATCCAGCACTAAGCCATCAAAGCCGGTATCCGGCACCAGCATATTACTGCCCCGCCCCAACGGCAGGATCGCCACATCAACAGGACAACGTTTCACCGCTGCAATCAGCGATTCGCGATCTGCAGGGCGGAAAAACCAGCGTGCCGGACCACCCACTGCCAGTGTGGTATGTGGCGCCATCGGTTCATGTTCCCGCCATACGCCTGTTTCACGCACAGCACATATCCAGTCGTCAGCCCCGGATAACTGTTTCACGGCGGCATTCATAATGCCCCCTCACGCATATGCCTGGCCAATCCGCCTATGGATCCGGCCCCCATCAGCAATACCACATCACCCTGTGCCAGTGCTGTGTCGGCATATTCTTGTGCCGCCTCGAGGTTTTTCAGCAATGACACACCCCGGTGACCGCGTGCCGTCATACCTTCGGCCATGCGTTCACTGCTGGCCTCGGCAATTTCTATTTCGCCGGCAGCATATACAGGTAACAACAACACCCTGTTGGCAGCATCAAATGCGCCCATAAATTCAGGCATCAGATCACGGGTTCGGCTATAACGGTGTGGCTGAAAAATGACGCTGATGTGTTTATCCGGCCAACATTCGCGTGCAGCAGCCAGTGTCACCATCACCTCTTTAGGATGGTGACCATAATCATCTACCAGCAGGCCAGCCCCGATTTTCGTACGCTGAAATCGACGTTGAATACCTTCAAATGAGGCTAGCGATTGGCGAATCGTTTCAATATCAATGCCGAGATCAAGCAGCACGGCAATCGCCGCCAATGCATTTTCCGCATTATAACGACCGGGCATCGGTAAATGGAATGCACCAAGATCCCCTTGTTTACGACTGGCTGCCGTAAACACCTGTCCTTCGACGTTAGCTTCAACGCGTAACAAATGCAGATCGGCCTGCGGACTACTGCCGTAGGTGGTGATCGGCTTGTGTAACCGTTCCCTGAGCGCCGCCACATTAGGATGCTCATGATGCAACACCACTCGCCCATAAAACGGCACCAGATCAACGAATGTGTGAAACGCCTCCATCAACGTCTCGAAATCGCCATAATGGTCGAGGTGTTCCGGATCAATATTGCTGACTACAGCAATGGTAGGGGAGAGTCGCAAAAAAGAACCATCAGACTCATCGGCTTCAGCCACCAGCCACGGGCTGGCTCCAAGCCGGGCATTACTTCCACTGGCAGTCAACCGACCACCGATGATATAGGTCGGATCCAGTCCTGCCGCTTCCATGCCATGGGCAATTAATGATGTCATTGTGGTCTTTCCATGGCTTCCGGCTACCGCAATGCCCTGTTTCATACGCATCAGTTCGGCCAGCATATCGGCGCGCGGGATCACAGGAATGCCGCGTTTATGTGCCTCGGTAATCTCCGGATTGGTATATTCAATAGCTGAGGAGACCACTGCTACCTGCGCATCACCCAGGTTCTCGGCTGCATGACCAATGGCCACATCAATACCCAGACTGCGCAGCCGCACTACATTCGGGCTCTCGGCCACATCACTGCCTTGCACTACAAACCCCTGATTATGCAGTAATTCGGCAATACCACTCATACCGATACCGCCAATGCCGATGAGGTGGATCCGTTGCACACGTGTCTTCATGTGCTCACCCCCGCTTTGATATTCAATCCTGGCATATATTCGGCCAACACGTTTAATTGTTTTTCCTGCGCCGCATAAGGTGCTGCCGCACATGCGGCCAGACTCATCTGCTTCAGCTTCCGTTGATTGAACAGGTGAGTATCAATCCGGATAGCCAGCGATTCCGCATCCAGATTCTTTTGATCCAGAACAACAGCAGCGTGCATACAGGCAAGCGTCTCAGCATTGTGTCGCTGGTGATCATCAGCTGCATGCGGCAGGGGTACAAATAATGTCGGCATGCCGACACAGGCTGCTTCACAAACCGTCATTGCTCCGGCACGTGCCAACATTAAATCGCCACTGGCATAAAATCCGGCCATATCGTCACAGTACAGCAGGACTTCGGCTCTGATACCTGCCTCCGCATAGATCTCTCGCACCTGTTGTAGCCTCTTTTCATCATTGCCGACAACATGCGTCACAACAAACTCACGACCTTCGCGAGCCAAGAGCTGACAGGCTTCCGGAACAATCTGATTGAGTACCAGCGCCCCCTGTGACCCCCCCATCACCAGCAACCGTGGCGGCAAATGTGCCTGCCACCGGATTGATAGAATACTTTCGCGCACCACATTGCCCGTTACCACGCGGCATACCCGCCCTGCCAGCTTGTCAGAGGCAGCCTCGAAACCCAGCATGATGCAACGGCTAAACCGTGCCAGCGTTCGATTAACCAGTCCGGGCATGGCATTCTGTTCGTACAGCACCACCGGAATCCGACTCAATAACGCTGCGGCAACACCGGATATGCTGGCATATCCCCCCACACCAACCAGTAAGTCCGGGCGTTCCGCTTGCCAGGCCCGCCGAATGCTCATCACGGCCTGCGGTAACTCCCACAGCAACACACGCAACCGCTGCAACAAACCCGCGCCTTTGACTCCGTGCATGGCCAGCAATTGCACCTGTTCACCACGTTCAGGCAAAATTTTTGCTTCCAACCCGCGTTCAGCACCTATAAATGACACATTCAACTCAGGCCAGCGAGCTCGCGCAGCATCCGCCAGCGCCAGTGCCGGCATGACATGACCGCCAGTACCGCCTCCGGCAATACAAAGTAATGGCACACGATTCAAAACAGGCGCTCCATGCCATCATTTGCGGATATCCGTAGACCTTTTCCTGCTTTTTTATCCTGCTTATTACGGGATGCGCGCATTTCGATGCGCTTATTGCCCGGTTGATGGCGCTGTACTGAAAGTACAAATCCGATCAATACACATTCACCGAGTAAGGCGCTGCCGCCATAGGATACGAAGGGTAATGGCATGCCTTTGGTCGGCAACATACCCATAGCTGCCCCCAGGTTAATCATCAGGGCCGTGCCAATCACGACGACACAACCGATAATCAACAGACGTGCAAACATGTCTCCGGACCTGATTGCCAACCAGATAGCACGCCCCAGCAACACGGCAAATACAGTCAACAGAACCAGTATTCCCACCAGCCCCAACTCTTCTCCGATACTGGCCGAAATAAAGTCGGTAAATACTTCCGGCAGATAAAATAATTTCTGAACACCCTGTCCAATGCCTGTACCGAACAGACCACCGCTACCAAAAGCAATCATGGACTGAATCAACTGATAATCACTACCAAGTGGATCATTCCATGGATCCAAAAAGCTGGTCAGGCGTTGTACGCGGTAGGGTTCGGCGATCATGGCAATCACGGCGACCGGCACAAAGGTCGATACCAGTGCCAGCAGATGCCGTATCGGGACACCGCCCACAAACCACATGGTAAAACAGACTGCCGACAACAAAACAGCGCTACCGAAATCCGGCTGCAACAGCAGTAATACCAGAGCTACGCCCAGAACCACCAGCATCGGTGCAAGGCCGCTGGCGAACTGGTGCAAGCGTTCAGGAAAAGAACTCAGATAATAGGCCATATAAATAATCACAGCTGGCTTTAAAAGTTCTACCGGCTGCAGAGTCAGGCCGAACAGGGAAAACCAGCGCTGGGCACCATTGATTTCTTTGCCCAGACCCGGAATCAACACAGCAACCATCAATACTATCGCAACAGCCAGTACAGGCACTGCAATGGCTCGCCACCAATTCACGTCAATACGTGAAAGAGCCCATATGATTACAATTCCAACCGGGATATAAAACAACCAGTGCCGAATAATGCGCAGTGGATCATCATAACGAACCTCGGCCACACTTACACTGGCGCTATAAACCATCAGTACACTAAAACACATCAGAGCCAGCACACAGCCAGTAATCACCGGATCCGGAGGAGCAAGCAGCTTCACAGTAGGCCGACTCATGAATGCTGCTCCAGGCTGTTCACCGCATTCATGAATGCGTTACCTCGCTCAATATAACTTTTAAACTGATCCTGGCTGGCAGCCGCAGGTGAAAGCAGAACCGGCGCGCCATATGCCATTTGCACCGCCTGTTTTACTGCCTGCTCAACTGTTTTAACAAAAGTAGCCTGAACACCGGCAGCTGCAGCCAGATCCATAAACGGTTTCACATCCGTGCCAATAACCAGCATGTGCTCGACATGATCGGCCACCGCATCTTTGAGTACCGATATATCCAGTCCTTTACGCAGTCCTCCACAAATCCACACAACCTGGTGGAAGGACTCCAGCGCCGCTTTTGCAGCATCCGGATTCGTTGCTTTGGAATCGTTGTACCATTCACAGCCAGCTACCGGACCAAGCGATTGCAATCGATGCGGTAACCCCCTGAATGAAGTCAGTGATTGCCGGATCACACTGGCAGAAATACCAAAATCCGCCGCCGCCTGCGCAGCACAGGCCAGGTTTAAATGCTGATGCCTGCCTTGCGCGGGCAATTCATCGGATGACACCGTATGAAGCACATCATAATGATGCCAGAACACCTGCCATGAGCCATTACCCTGCAGGCTCACGCCTGCATCCAGACTGACGTCATTCCCTCTCCCGTCTGTATCATCCATACCGAAACGACGGACAAACACACCGCGCCCACGCAATTCCTCAGCCAGCGCATTCCAGCAGACATCCGATGGCAACATGGCTTTGTCACCTTCCCCCTGTGCGGCAAACAGACGCAACTTGGCCGCCTTGTAGGCATCCATATCAATATGCATGTCTGCATGATCAAATTGCACATTAAGCAATGCCGCCCATTTCGGGTGAATCGGATTGGCGCGTTCGAGTTGAAAACTGGAAAGTTCCAGTACAATACGCTGGGGAACTGGATGCTGCGCATCACTGTCGTCCAGTAACTCAAGCATAGGTACACCGATATTGCCACCTGCTTCAATACCACCGGAAAGAGTATCCAGCATCGTGCTGATCAGAGAAACTGTGGTGGTTTTGCCATTGGTTCCGGTAATGGCAATCAAATCACCATGGTATGCCTTACGGAACAGCTCCAAATCGCCGAAGACTGGAACCCCTGCCTCTCTCAACTCAACCAGTGCAGGGTGCTGCCAGCTGATACCAGGGCTAACAATCAACCGGGCAAATCCTTTTAGAAGCTCCGCATCTAGACGCCCGATATGCAAAGCAATATCCATGCCTTCAGGCAAGCTGACTGGAGACTCATCGAATGCCTCACAGGCAATACCCCGGCGCATCAGGAAAGATGCCACTGCCTGGCCGGTTTTACCCATGCCGATAACGGCAGTTGCCATTTTCTGATCATGCATCATGCCGCTCATCTGATTTTGAGGGTGGAAAGCGCCACCAGCGCCAGCAGGATTGAAATAATCCAGAAGCGAACAATCACTTTCGGTTCAGCCCAACCCTTTAATTCATAATGGTGATGAATCGGCGCCATGCGGAATACCCGCTTACCGGTCAGTTTAAAGCTGGCCACCTGCACCATCACCGATACTGCTTCCAGCACAAACAGACCGCCGGCAATAGCCAGCAGAAACTGCTGGTGCACTGCACAGGCAACAAACCCCAGCGCGCCACCCAGTGCCAGTGCACCCACATCACCCATAAATACCTGAGCCGGGTAGGTGTTATACCACAGGAAACCAAGACAACCGCCAACCACAGCCCCACAAAACACAGCCAGTTCGCCGGCACCCGGAACAAACGGAATCATCAAATAGGCTGAAAACTTGGCATGGCCGGCCAGATAGACGACTACCGCCAGTGCACTGGCTACCATAAAGGTCGGTGCCACGGCCAAGCCATCCAAACCGTCGGTCAGATTGACGGCATTTGAGGTTCCAACCAGTACAAACAGCACAAATACCGGGTAAAACCAGCCCATATCCCACTGCGAATTAAAGAAGGGAATATCCACAATGGGGTCGGTCATCATCATCAATCCGGCGGCAGCTATTCCGCCAATCAGACATTGCAGAATCAGTTTCCAGCGCCCCGCCAGCCCTTTCGGGTCACGGCGAATGATTTTCAGATAATCATCCAGCCAACCGATAACACCATAGCCAAGCGTTACCAGTAACGCCAGCCAGACAAAAGCGTTGGTTAAATCTGCCCACAGCAGGGTGGCAATCGTCAATGACAACAGGATTAACACCCCGCCCATGGTCGGCGTACCCTGTTTGATCAAGTGTGTTTGAGGTCCGTCGTTTCGAATGGGCTGCCCCTTGCCCTGATGTGCCTTCAGCCAGCGGATAAACAGTGGCCCCAGCAGCCAGCACAATACCAGCGATGTCACCAGCGCATAGACTGTACGAAACGTGATATACTGAAACAGATTAAAGAAAGAAACCTGATCATGCAGTGGATACAGGAGGTTATAGAGCATATACAACCTCCCCGGAACAAAGCAGCTTCACCACGGCGTCCAATGCCATGGAGCGCGAAGCTTTGACCAGCACCGTATCACCGGCTACAAACATGGTATCGGCCAGCGAGGCGAGCGCTTCATCCGTTGAGGCAAACCATCTGGCCTCTGCGTGCTTCTCTGCCAGCACCCGCATTTTCATGCCAATCAGATAAATACTGTTCAGACCACTAATGTCGAGTTCGGCATGCAAATATTCCGATGTATCACCCAATTCGGCCATGTCACCCAGAATGGCAATCCTGTTCCCCGGCAAAGCACGCAGTGTATCAATGGCTGCCTGCATGGATACCGGATTGGCATTGTAGCTGTCATCCAGCACCACCGCGCCATTTTTCCCCTCACAGCGCTGCATACGCCCGGCCACTGGTTGCCAGCCAGCCAGCGCATCTGCAACTTCGGCTAATGTGTGCGGGCATTCACGGTCATGCAAAAAATGCAGCATGATAGACGCAGCAAAGGCGTAGTTCTCGGCCCAGTGGCGAGCCGGCAAGTCCAGTGTTACCGAATGCTTCTGGCCTTTATAGGCAAGTGTCAGCTCACAACCCTTCAATCGCCAGTCAACTATTTCATCATCCTGCACATCATCAACAGCGATAATCTGCTCAGGTACGGCGATATGGTTCGCCCGCATCAGGGCTGCCACATCCTTACCAAGGGCGCACCAGCCACCATCACTCAAACTTTCCAGCAACAATGCCTTTTCCCTAACCACTCCGGACAGTCCACCCAGTCCTTCGCTATGGGCTGCAGTAATACCCGTCAACACAGCAATATCCGGCTGCACCATCGCTGCCAGTCGTACCATTTCACCGCATTCACTGATGCCACATTCAACGACAGCGATATCGGCATCATCTGGAACACGCAGCAGTGTCTGCGGTACTCCGATCAGATTATTTAGATTAGCGTGGGTAGCCGCAACCTTGAAACCTATGGCGGTAAAACCGGCTTCCAGCATCGAGCGCAAACTTGTTTTACCATACGAACCGCTAATGGCAATAACGGACGTATCTGACAAACACATACGCCAGGCATGGGCAATATCACCCAGTGCCCGCAAGGTGTCTTCCACTTCCAATATGCTGATATCCAAACCTGACCAGAGAGCCGACACCCCCTGATGATCACCAATCAGCGCCTGTGCCTGATCAGCTACTGTTGCTGCAAATGTATGACCGTCGAAACTTGGCCCCCGCAAGGCAAGAAATGCCTGGCCTGACTCAAAATCGCGTGTATCGGTTGCCACGCCGGTGATGACCTCTGGAATAACGCCCGACCAATAACCATTTGTGACACTCGCCATTTTACTGCCGCTCATCCGCATACCGACACCCGATCCAGCCCGTGTTTGCGGTGTAAATATTTGTTGGCAACATCAGCATCCAGCCATGGCAGACGCTGGCCGCACACTTCCATGTATGCCTCATGTCCTTTACCTGCAATTACCAGCACATCGCCATCCTGCAAACAATCAACGGCTTCCAAGATGGCCTGTTCTCTGTCCAGCTGCAGATGAACCTCAGCCCTGTAGGGCTGGGACATACCGTGCTCAATCTCCGATGCAATCACTGCCGGCATTTCACCGCGAGGATTATCAGATGTAATCCAGACCACATCAGCCAGATTAGCAGCAATCTCACCCATATGTGGTCTCTTCTCGCGGTCACGCTCACCGCCGCAACCAAACACCAGAATCAGGCGCTCGCGCGTCAGCTTGCGTGCCGCCTCAAGACAGCGCTCAAGTGCTTCCGGCGTATGGGCGTAATCAATATAAACCTGCCCGTAACCTGCCTCAAGTTCCTGCATCCGCCCCGGCGGAGCACTGATATTATCAAGCAACCCCGGCAAACCGGCCAAGGAAACATTGGTCGAGACCATTAACGCCAGCGCTGTACAAGCAACATTTTCTGCATGAAAATCACCCAGCGGGATACCCTCGATAACAACCTCTTCATCATCTCGCCTCAAACGAAGCAATCCGGGTAATTCCTGTTCCCAAGCCAGGTCAATATCATCACGATATAATCCGTGTCCGTACCAACAGCTATTCTCAGGGGCATGTTGCCGAATATCCTCATAGTCGGCATTGGCGACCACATTGCAGCCCTGTGCAGCAGCTTGTTGTATAAAATCGGTTTTAGCTGCCAGGTAGGAAGCATAGCCACCATGATCCTGTAAATGATCATGGCCCATATTGGTCCAGATGGCCGTATTGAAATGCAGTCCGGCAATACGCTGCTGGACAATGCCGTGCGATGAAATTTCGCTCACGATGGCATACACATCTTCCTCACAAGCCGCGGCCAGCATGGCATGCATGGTCAACATGGACGGGGTGGTATTACCGATATCACGAATATCATCTGCACTGCACATCCAGCCCAGTGTACCCGTGCTCCACACCGGTTTACGCTGATAACGATTCAATGCTTCGCGCAACATCCAGGCGACACTGGTTTTTCCATCGGTACCCGTGATTCCGTATAAATGAATATTGGCACCTTCGCTGTGAAACATGTGCCGTAACAATTGCCCTGTTTTCTCCATGTCATCCAGATGCAAATGCGGCAAATCGGTATTAACCTCGACTCCCACACTGATAATCGCCACAGCACCATTTAAACAGGCAGATTCAGCATATTCGCTAGCATGGTCCCGACTGCGCGGTAAGCACATCAGCACATAGCCAGGTTTGGCAAAACGGGAATCATCACAGATCCCCATGATGCAAATATCCTCATCATCCGGTGTATCACCCATATCCAATGCGCCGAATCTCTGCCCCAGCTCCCGTAACGAAAAACCTTGCGAAAACTCAGCGGTATGTGTCTGCCCTGAATTATTCATCCAGCCATACCTCAAGCATATCTCCATGCTCCAACCCGCTGGTATTGGCAGGCTTCTGCCGTCTGACCCAGCCAGAGCCATGCACATGCAGTCTGAGCCCTCGACTGGCAGCAAAACGCCTGACTTCTCGCATCGACATGCCATCCACCGATTCAGCTGCCCCTAACGAAGCAACATCAGCGACCTCCAGAGTTTTCCAGTCAGATTCATTCTCTTTCCGGGCTGAAACGCCCAGGTAGGGCAACACGCTTTCTGCAATATGCCGAAAAATAGGTGCCGCTACCTGACCGCCATAAATGCTTTTTTTCGGTTCATCTACCATTACGACAATAGTCAGTTGCGGATCATCCGCCGGAACCAGCCCGGCAAATACGGCATTGTATTTGCCTTTACTGTACCCACCCCTCGAATTGGGTTTTTGCGCCGTTCCTGTCTTACCTGCAACAGAATATCCCGCCGGCACAGCTTTCCATCCGGTGCCATCCTTGCTCGTCGCATACTCCATCATGCGTACTACCTGTTTGGCGATTTTTGCCTTCATCACCCGCTCAGGCGCCTGCTTGCCCAGCTGATCAGCGAACAAGACCGGAGCGACATGCTCTCCTGCGTTGGCCAATACGGAAAATGCCGCTGCAAGTTGCAACGGCGTGACAGCGATACCCTGTCCGAATGCGATGTTAGCTGTTTCGACTGGCCCCCAGCGATCGGGGGGCAGCACAATGCCATGTGACTCTCCACTTAAGCCGGTACCGCTTCTGCTGCCGAACCCGGCCCTTGAAAGGGTGTCATAGAGCGCATCCGGGCCAATATCCATAGCCAGCTTGGCTGCACCAATATTACTGGAATGTACCAGGATGCCGGTAATATCAAGCCACCCGGCCTTGTGATCATCATGAATAGTATAGTCAGCAACCCGCATCGAACCATTTTCACAAAACACTCGCGAATCCGGCTGCCAGCGTCCGGATTCGAGTGCGGCGGCAACGGTAAAAGGCTTCATGGTAGAGCCGGGTTCAAACACATCGGTTATAGCTCTGTTGCGCCATTCTCCCGGATGAAAGCGGCGATAATTATTCGGGTTGTAACCCGGCCAGTTGGCCATGGCCAGAATCGCACCGTCTTTTGGACGCATCACGACAACCGAGCCACCTTTTGCATGCTGGTCGCGCACGCCTTCGGCAAGGGCCGCATAAGCAAGGCTCTGAATTGAAGCATCCACCGTCAGTGTCATTGCTTTGCCCGGAACTGGTGGGCGAATCCAGCGACTGTCCGGTAATGAATGGCCTCTTGCATCACGCCTGACCTGACGAAGCCCCGGTTTTCCGGCCAGGGTGGCGTTCCAGGTACGCTCCACCCCCTCAAGACCACGACCATCAATACCGACAAAACCAAGCAAATGACCTGTCTCGGGACCCAGTGGCTGATAACGACGCCATTCCTGCTCCTGACGAATACCCGGAATATTCAGTGCCATTACTTTTTCTGCCACAGATGGCGGCACCTGCCGGGCCAGCCAGACAAAACCCTTCCGCTTGCGCAGTTTGCGTTTCAATTTTGAAGTCTTCAGCCCAAGAGCCTTTGCCAGAGCACCAACACGCTCGACAGGTACCTCATCGGCAATCGCCGCAATAGACGGAATCTCGACACTTTCAGCCAGCGTGCGCCCCTGACTATCCAGGATCGGTCCGCGTGGAGCCATAATGGTATATTCACGATAACGCTGTTTTTCAGCCTTGGCGCTCAGAGTATCTGCCTGCAACCATTGTAAATCTACCGCCCGTACCGCCAGCAACAGCAGCCCCAACAGCAACAGCCCTGCCACAGCCTCAATACGGCGACGGACATAAATCTGTTCATTCCGGTTCACAGGTGGATCACCTGCATCGGTTTCGGCGGGGCCATGCCCAGCTTGCTGTTAGCATATTGACGCAAACGCTCCGGCCGGGTCAGGCTTGCGGCCTCTAGCCTCAACTTGCTTGATTCACGCTGAATATCCTTTTGCTTCGCTACCAAACGCTGTGTTTCCAAAGACATCTCGTAACGTAAATGCGATAACCATATCTGGCCAGCCGCCAACACAGCCATGCACAGCGGCAGCATCATCCAGAGTTTAAACCAGCCGCGCATCAGTGCAGCCCTCCTGAATATCCAGCCAGCTTTTTCGCCTCGTCTGCCGTCAATCGTTGCGCCACCCTCAACATGGAAGATCGACTGCGCGGGTTGGCCGCCAGTTCCATACCATCGGCACGTAACGGTTTCTTCTGAAGCCAACGCATACTCGGTTGTTTGCCGCACATGCAGACCGGCATTTCCGGCGGACAGATACAGGCATGCACTTCTGCTTCGATCAAATCACGAATACGCCGGTCTTCACCTGAATGAAAAGAAATCACCGCCAGTTTTCCGCCCGGCTTCAAGTGCGCCATGGCCGCCCGGATTCCGGCATCAATCTGATCCATTTCCCCGTTCACCCAGATACGCAATGCCTGAAAAGTGCGTGTGGCCGGATGCGTCTTGCCGAAACGCGCCTGCTTGGGAACAGCATGAAAACAGATATTTTCGAGATCAGCAGTGGAATTCAACCCGTTGGAACGAAGCGCTTTCAATATCGCACCGGCAATACGTCGGGCGTAGCGCTCATCGCCGAAGTTGCGTAACACATCTACAAGCTCTCGCTCGGATACATGCTCCAGCATCTGGCTTAACGGCTGCCCGTTTTCCGTATCCATACGCATGTCCAGCGGCCCGTCCTGCCTGAATGAAAAACCGCGTGTTGCATTGTCCACCTGCGGTGAAGAAACCCCGAGGTCGAAACCAATGCCGCTCACCTGCTGCCAGCCCTCGTTCTCAAGTCCGGCCCCGAGCCGGGCGAAATCACAGTGCAATATGGAGAAACGGTTATCCTCCTGAGCCAATTGTTTGCCGACGGCAACAGCCTCGGGATCACGATCAAAAGCAAGCAACCTTCCTTTGTCAGACAGCTTGGCAAGCAGAGCTCTGCTGTGCCCGCCACGACCGAACGTACAATCAACGTAGCGCCCGTCAGGATCGGAGAACATAGCGTCAACAAAAGCATCCCGGAGTACCGGAATATGTTCGGGGTGCTGTTTAATCGTAGCCACATCACAAACCCAGCTCAAAATTCTGGGCCAGCACAAGATCGGCCTCGAGCTGCTTGTCCCAACTGCTCTTATCCCAAATTTCAAAAATTTCGCCGGCACCGGCAAACTGAATGCAGCGGTTCAGCGATGCGTAATCGCGCAGGGCCGGGGAGAGGAGGACCCGGCCCTGGCGATCTGCC
>CAZWWF010000020.1:0-14815 GCA_964636805.1 uncultured Zetaproteobacteria bacterium | reverse complement strand
GTATGATGGACAGGACAACTTCAATTTCAGACTCATTTCATATTGGAAAAGACTAAAGCTTGACAAACACGCAATAATCGCCTATGTAACTAACAGGTGGATAGAAGACTGTACCACCCGATGATAGATTCATGTGCCATTGAGAAAATGCAACCTTCTACGTGCCTCAGAATGTCGGCAACAGGGAGGTGAGACCATGAAAATTATAACACATATAGCTGTAGCTACATTGATTTTTCTGCTTTGTAGTCCCGCATATGCCCAAATCACATATGCATCAGGTACAGCCAATACAGAGATATCTCTGGGCTTTTCCAATGACGTCGGGTATTTAGATATGAATGGCGACGGCAAAGTTGATAGTACCAGTGACCGTCGTGTCACTCGGGATATAGACAGATTCGGCACTCCGGATGCCAACAATATTGTAAGACACACACAAATCCATTCCAGCGTTTTCGCTTATTATAATCCGCTTACTGGCGCGCTGCTCGGACAAACAGCCTTAGTCTCGCATGTATTGCGCTTCGATGAGGATAATGCAAACCGCAATACTGCATATATTGATCGGGGCATTGGCATCTTTACCGTTGGAGCCAATCGATATTTCACTGATATGAGGGGAGCACAATCAGCTTTTATTCCAGCCGCATCACTACTGATAGGCACCCCCTATATTGATGCATCGCTCAGCGTTGTTATTATCAATTTACAGACAGGTGCCACTGTAAGGCATTTTTCGATTTACTCGAATGCCACATGGCAACTGTTGCCGGGTGAATGCCGGTTTGCCGATATCAATGGCGTGACTCATTTTATCGAACGGTATGAGAGACGTGACACAGCTGTGCCGCCGCCACCACCTAACATAACACATAACCCGTTATTGGTTAAGGTGTGGAATGCAACCCATACGGTGTTAGTTAAACAGTTTATTCAGTCCAACACATCCAGGGTTCTTCCATGATATGCATGCTTCAATGAGTTAACGGGAATATTCACCCGCTTCTTCAACGACAAGAGTTCTCTGTTTGGGGGGCTCTTGTTCGGGCAGTTTTGAACATAACAATGTGCTAACATTCTCTGATGAGAGAGTTATTGCATGCATCTGCTCATGCAATGGCTTAAGTACCCGGATGCATGACAGCTGTTATCTGCTTGTAGATAATCCGCGCCATGCGGCCAGCCTATCAAATCTTGAAATCACACTTTGCTTATAATCACTCTCGCCATCATAAGATCGGGATAACTGAAGCGCTGATTTGACTGGGTATGCTTTCATCATTTGATGCTCCTGAGTGACAGGGGTTAGCGGTTGGTTGCCGATAGATGGTCAGGCCCCGGAAATACTACCAGGAGCAGAAAACAGAACCGATGAACACAAAAGAACTGCTACAGCGAGCTGCTGCACGACTCAAACAGGCAGGATGCGACGCGCCGCGACTGGATGCCGAGTTATTGCTGATGCATGTGTGGCACCTTAGTCGCACCGATATAATTGTCCGTGCGAATAAAAAGGTGCCGGGATCTATTGTCGCCGCTTTTGATATCCTGCTGCAACGCCGCGCCAACCGAGAGCCATTGGCTTATATTACCGGAGAAAAAGAATTCTGGTCGCGGGCTTTCCGGGTTACACCCGATGTGCTGATTCCGAGACCGGAAACTGAACATCTGATTGAAGCTGTGCTGGAATGTTTCCCGAATCGCAACGGGCAATATCGTTTCTGTGATATCGGCACCGGCTCCGGCTGCATCGCCGTCACACTGGCCTGCGAATACCCCCATGCACATATTGTTGCCACGGATATTTCCGCCTCGGCACTGGATATTGCCCGACTAAATGCCGAAACCCACGGTGCCTGCAGTCGCATCACCTTCAGACAGGGTGATATGCTGGCAGCATTACAGCACGGCGATGGTCCGTTTCATGCCATTGTTTCCAATCCGCCTTATGTAGCCGAATCGGAGATGACTGAACTGGAAAAAGAATTATCGCGAGAACCACGCCATGCCTTGACCGATGAACAGGATGGCCTCAAATATTTATCGCTGATTTTGCATGATGCCCCGGCCCGCCTTCATGCTGATGGTTATATTATACTGGAAACAGGCTTGTGCGGCTTACCTGAAACACCCGCCAATCTGCGTTATCAACAAACCATCCACGATCTGGCAGGGCATTTGCGCGGCGCTATCTATCACCTGCCCTGAACAGGAAACGGGCAAAAAAAAGCCGCCTTCCGGGGCGGCTTTTGGAAATATGCTTCAATCAGTGGCAACAGTCATCGCCATGTACATGACCGTGAGATAATTCATCTTCGGTTGCATCTCTGACTTCGGTGATGTTGACATCGAAATGCAGTCGTTCACCGGCCAGCGGATGGTTTCCATCAATGGTGATATTATCACCGTCCACATTCACAATCCGGATCACCTGCACGCCCTGTTCAGTCTCAGCCTGAAATTCCATGCCCTCTTCAAGTGTTTCCACGCCTTCAAACATGCCGGCGGCAACCACCTGGGTCAGTTCCTTGTTGTATTCGCCGTAGGCATCCACAGCCTCAATGCTGACCTCCAGCGCATCGTCCGCAACCTTGCCTTCCAGAGCCTGCTCCAGACCCGGAATAATATTCTGTGCACCATGCAGATAGACCAGTGGCTCTGCACCTTCGGATGAATCGATCACCAGACCGGCACCATTTTTCAGGGTGTAATGGATGGATACAACTTTATTTTTGGTAATTTGCATGGTCTTCTCCTACCTGTTTATGAAATATCCATGCACATACATGAATCAACAGCGGCGGCAGCCTACGCAATCATCCACCGCAAACAAGACCTGCGGTTTTATAAAGCTTCAGCATATAACAGGGGAAAATCAGATTTGCAGAAATCCAATGCCATCATCTCTTCATGCAAATGTTTCCGGGTCAACGGAATTTCATTGAGAAACTGTGTTTTTCCATCCCGATACGCCAGACGGGCAAAAATACCGATGGCCTTGATATGTCTTTGTAAGGCAGTCAGACGCAGTGCACGATGCCATGCATCGAAATCAGCGAAACAGCCAGCCCATTCGGCAGACAGTGCCTCGAAAAATATCCGACTCCAATGCCTGCGCTCATCTTCCGGATAGTCCTGATAGCAATCGTATAGCAGTGAAGCCAGATCGTAGGTCAGTGGTCCCAGCACTGCATCCTGATAATCGATTTGGCCCAATGGCAGCAAACCGCCCGGCAGCATCAGGTTGCGGCTGTGATAATCCAGATGCACGGGGACACGCGGCAATGATGCCAGCCCTTTCATCTCAGGCGCCAGAGCGGCGTGAAATGTAAGCCTCTCATGTTCCGAAGGTGTTTTTCCAGCCACGCGAGGCAAATACCAGTCCAGATACAGGTCACATTCACGCCGCATACGCGACACATCAAATAGCGGTAATGTCAGTTTCGGATCGGATGCCTGTAGCAAGTGTAACTGGCGCAATGCATCCTCGAACAACGGCGATATCTCGCCGCCGGAGGCGCGGAAGGTCGCCCATGTTTCATCACCGAAATCTTCCAGCAGCAGAAAACCCAGCTGCAGATTCCCGGCTTCCAGCGCCGACACCCTGAGCCCGGCCCGCTCAAACCACGAACGTACAGCCAGAAACGGGCGTATATCTTCATGCTGTGGCGGTGCATCCATCAGCACATAATGTTTTTCACCTGCCTCACCGGGCAAAGATGTGACCCGGAAATAACAGCGAAAAGAGGCATCCCCGGCCAGTGGAACGATGGTAAAATCCTGTCCCAACACCTCCTGCAACCAGTGTTGTCGGTCTTTTTCCCTGCTATCGTCATCCGCCACGGATAAGGAACCCTTTCAATTTTATTTTTTTCCCGATCTTCTTCTGATCAGCTTCAGCCGCCGATTTTGAATGGTAAGGACCGGCATAAATACGGTACCACAAACCCTTACTGCCCAGATCAACTTTATAAATCAACGCCGGAAAACCGGCCTGCGACAACTGCTGTTGCACCCTCATGGCATCCGATTGCGTCCGGAATGAAGCCAGCTGAATACGGTATATATCGTGTACTGACTGTTTGGCGATAACAGATGTATGACTTCCGGACGGAAGTACCTTGACTGCTTTAACCACCTCTGACCGCTGTACCGGAACCGGTTTGGTAACAACTTTGGGGGCAACTGTTGCTACCGGCATATCGGGCATGGGGGCCGGTGTCACCGACTGTTTAGGCAGTTCCTTGTAAAAACTGAGATCACCCACCTTGCTATGGGCATCCTGCTGTGCTTTCTGCTTCCACTGCTCAACCGAATCCTGCAAGGCTTCGGTCTTTGCCAATAGCACTTTATTTTCTGCCACCTGGATCGCCAGTTTTGCTTCAACAGCATCCACATCCGCGTGATTGCCAGCCTGTTGGCCATTGGCCGAGCCCAGCCAGTAACCACCGCCAAAGCACAGGGCTGCAATGATCACAATGCCAACCGCATTCAACATAGCCCCCGAATCCGATCCCGATTCAGGCTGTATGGTCGACTGCACCTGTGCAAAATCCTGCTTAGCCATTCAGCACTCCTGCCATCAGCTGATGATAGCGCATTACATACGCTCCGGTGCAGACACACCCAGGATGGACAATGCATTACGAATCACCTGTCCAACAGCCCGGATCAAAACAATACGTGCCGAAGTCAGCCCCGCATCATCCGTAACTACTTTGTGTTTGTGGTAAAAACTATGGAAATCTGCTGCCAGACGCATCACATATGTCGCCACACGATATGCTTCCAGTCGTGCCGCCGCCTTTGTAAGTGTATCCGGATAAGCCAGCAAATGGGCGATCAGGCGCTGCTCTTCATGTGAAGTCAGTGACGACACATCCACACTGTCAGCATCTGCAAGCTCAACACCTTCTTCTGCCGCCTTGCGTAAAATCGCGGCAATGCGTGCATGGGCATACTGGACATAATAAACCGGATTCTCATCATTCTGTTTTTTGGCTGCTTCCAGATCAAAATCAAGCTGGCTTTCCACCCGGCGTGTCATAAAATTAAAACGCACCGCATCTGATCCGACTTCGTCGACCACTTCACGCAGCGTAACAAAAGTTCCGGCACGTTTGGACATTTTCACCGGCTTGCCATCACGGGTCAGATTCACCATCTGTACCAGCAGTACATCCGGCTGTGCTTCCGCCTTGATCAGCGCTTTCATCGCTGCCTGTACTCGCGTGACATAACCACCGTGGTCAGCACCCCAGATATCAATCATACGATCAAAACCACGCCGGTGTTTATCGTAATGGTAAGCAATATCGGCAGCGAAATAGGTGGCTGTACCATCCTGTTTAACCAGCGGACGATCCACATCATCACCGAAATCGGTAGTGCGGAACAATAACTGTTCTACCGGTTTATAATCGGAGACTTTCTTACCCTTCGGTGGCGGCAAGATGCCGGTATAAACCACACCGTCAGCCTGCAGGCGCTCAATCAATTCGGTGACACTGCCGCTGCTGTGCAAGCCCTGCTCGGAGAAATACAGATCGAACCGGATGCCGATGGCATCCAGATCATCCCGGATCATAGCCATATTGGCATCAATGGCCAGTTGTCCGATCTGCTTCAGTCGATCGGATTCATCCAGCGACAGCAGCGTCTGATAATCATGCGCAGCCAATATTCCACGAGCAATCTCTACAATATATTCCCCCGGATAAGCACCTTCGGGGAACTCAATCGTCTCGCCCTGCAATTTCTGCATTCGCAACCAGACACTATTCGCCAGCACCCCGATCTGGGCACCGGCATCATTGATATAATATTCACGCTGCACATCGTGACCGACTGCACTGAGCACATTGGCCAATGCATCGCCCACCACTGCACCACGACCGTGGCCGACATGCATAGGCCCGGTCGGGTTGGCCGAAACAAATTCAAGATTTATCTTTTCCGCATCATCCGACAAAGTGACACGGCCATACTGTTCACCTGCTGTGATAATGGTTTTCAGAATTGCCGCTTCGCTGGCTTGCTGCAAACGAATATTGATAAAGCCGGGGCCGGCAATTTCAGCCCCTTCAACCGCATCCGGCCACTCAACCACTTCCAGAATACGCGCAGCAATCTGTTGCGGGCTTTGCTTCAATACGCGCGCCAGCGGCATGGCCACATTGGCGGAATAATCACCGTGTTCTTTCTGCTTCGGGCGGTTCAACACCACCTGCGGTGTCTGCGCCTCAGGGTGGTCTCTGAGCAATTCATCCAGTGCCGCTTTGAGTGCCTGTTCCAGTGCTAATTTCACGTATATCTCCAAATAACCGATTCGGTGCGCATGATACACATCCGTTTCAATGCTGGCAGCCACCACAATAAAATGTACTGCGACCTGCCTGTGTGATGCGTTTGATGAACTGACCACAATGCAAACATTTTTCTCCCATTCGCCCATACACCTGAAACTGGTGCGCAAAATAACCGGGCTTGCCATCAGCATGCACAAAATCGCTGATCGATGAACCGCCGGCGGCAATCGCATCGGCCAGCACCTGTTTTATACAATCTGCCAGACCATCTATACGCACAGCTGAAATGCGGCCGGCCGATCTGGCAGGATGGATACCTGACCGAAACAAAGCCTCCGAGGCATAAATATTGCCGACTCCAACGACAACAGAAGCATCCATAATGATATTCTTTATTGGTGCCTTGCGACCTGCGCAAAGGGCGGCCAGATGCTCGGCGTTAAACGCATCCGATAGTGGCTCAGGCCCGAGATGGGCAAACCATACATGCCGATTCAAAGCGGCGCTATCCAGCAAGCCGGCATAACCGAAACGACGTGCATCCCGGTAACGCAGGCTCTGCCCGTCGCTCAAATCAAAACGCACATGTTCGTGCGCTCCGGCCCCGGTTCCCTGAGGCAAAACATGAAACTGGCCGGTCATGCCCAGATGCCAGACCAGCGTTTGTGCACCGGAGCCAAATTCAAACAGCAGATATTTGGCGCGACGGCGCACACCCGTCAGCTCATTTCCAACCAGGCCGGATAAATCCGGCAGCGCATAACGCAGATTGGAACGATGACAACGTATATCCGTGATTTCCCGGCCTGTCAGCAACAATTCCAGCCCTGTCCGGATGGTTTCCACTTCCGGCAATTCAGGCATCAGCATCACTCATGATTTGCAACCACCGGAATACATCATTCCCGCGCAGGCGGAAATAAGCATTTCCAGCTACGAAGCGGCAAGCTGGCGCAAAACGTATTGCAGGATGCCTCCGTGACGGTAGTAATCCCATTCCTTTGGCGTATCGATACGCACAATGGCGGTGAATGTTTTATCATCGGCAGTCACCGCAACCTCGCGTGCACCTTCTGTAACGCCGGAAATACTGAATACTTCGCGACCGCTCAGGCCGAGTACGGCAGCCGATTCCCCGTCCATAAACTGCAACGGCAGTATACCCATGCCGACCAAGTTTGAGCGGTGGATGCGTTCATAACTTTCAGCAATCGCAGCACGGATACCCAGCAATGACGGGCCTTTGGCAGCCCAGTCGCGTGAGGAACCGGAACCGTATTCCTTTCCGGCAATGACTATCGCCGGGATATTGTCGGCTTTATATTGCATGGCGGCTTCATAGATGCTGGTCTGTTCGCCATCCGGCAGGTGAACGGTAACCCCGCCCTCGGTGCCCGGTGCCAGCTGATTACGCAAACGGATATTGGCGAAGGTGCCGCGCATCATCACTTCATGGTTACCACGCCGTGAACCGTAGGAATTGAAGTCTTTTTGCGCTACGCCGTGTTCGCGCAGATACAGACCAGCCGGAGAGTCGGCCTTGATGGCACCGGCCGGAGAAATATGGTCAGTGGTGACAGAATCACCCAGCAATGCCAGTACGCGCGCGTTTTCAATATCGCCAATGCTGCCGGCTTCCTTGCCCATGCCGACAAAGTAAGGTGGATTCTGAATATAAGTGGAATCGTCTTCCCATGCGAAACGCTCGCCTTCGGGGGAGGCCAGATTCTGCCAGTTGGCATCCCCGGCAAAGACATCGGCATAGGATTTGGTGAACTGTTCGCGCGATACACCAGCTACGGCTTCAGCTATTTCCGCCTGAGTCGGCCAGATATCCTTCAGATAAACATCGCTGCCATCAGATGCTTTGCCAATCGGGTCGTTGTACAAATCGATATTCATCGTGCCGGCAATCGCATAAGCCACCACCAGTGGCGGAGATGCCAGATAATTCATACGCACTTCGGCATGCACGCGCCCTTCAAAATTGCGGTTACCGGACAGCACCGAACAAACAGACAGATCTCCGCCAGCAATAGCAGCCGATACTTCGACAGGCAGCGGGCCGGAATTACCGATACAGGTCGTGCAACCATAACCGACAACGTGGAAGCCGAGTTTCTTCAACGGTTCGATCAGACCGGCATTCTCAAGATATTCGGTCACTACCTGTGAGCCGGGGCCGAGCGATGTTTTCACCCACGGGGCGGCATTCAAACCCAGCGCCGCAGCCTTTTTGGCCACCAGCCCTGCACCCAGCATGACAGACGGATTGGATGTGTTGGTGCAGGAGGTGATGGCGGCAATGACGACTGCACCATCATCTATGGTCACATCCTGTCCGCGAATCGTCGTATGCACTGCGCTGGAATTCAACCCGGCTTCGGATTTAATGGCTGCGACTGCGGATGTAAAGCTGGCTTTGGAATTGGACAACGCAATGCGATCCTGTGGACGTTTCGGGCCGGCCAGCGATGGTACGACAGTGGACATGTCCAGACCCAGACTTTCGCTGTAAGTCGCGGTTTCAGATGAATCCCGGAACATACCCTGTGCTTTAGCATAAGCTTCAACCAGCGCGACATTCTCTTCGGAACGGCCTGACAGGCGCAGGTAATTCAGGGTTTCATCATCAATCGGGAAAATGCCGCAGGTCGCGCCGTATTCCGGTGCCATATTGGCTATCGTAGCACGATCCGCCAGCGGCAGGTGATTCAGGCCATCACCATGGAATTCAACAAACTTTCCAACCACACCATGCGCTCGAAGCATCTCCACAATCGTCAGCACCAGATCAGTCGCCGTGGCACCTTCCGGCAGAGAACCGGTCAATTCAAAACCGACGACTTTCGGAATCAGCATGGAGACCGGCTGGCCAAGCATGGCAGCTTCCGCTTCGATACCGCCTACACCCCAGCCCAATACACCGAGGCCGTTGATCATGGTGGTGTGGGAATCGGTACCGACCAGTGTATCAGGATAGGCCACGCCATCGTCATCGACAAATACGGTACGGGCCAGATGTTCCAGATTAACCTGATGCACAATACCGGTATCCGGCGGCACCACCTTGAAATTATCAAAGGCTTTCTGGCCCCATTTGAGGAAATTATAGCGTTCGCGGTTACGCGAAAATTCAATTTCGGCATTTTTGGCCAGCGCCGCATCGGAACCGAACACATCCACCTGCACCGAGTGGTCAATCACCAGTTCAGCCGGGGCCAACGGATTGATCTGATCAGCCTTGCCACCCAGCGCCACCACCGCATCGCGCATGGCAGCCAGATCGACAATGGCAGGTACACCGGTGAAATCCTGCATCAGCACGCGGGCCGGCATGTAGGCAATCTCTTTGGATGGCTCGGCAGCCGCATCCCAGTGGATAATGGCTTCGACATCTTCACGACTGACCACCTCGCCATCTTCGCGGCGCAACAGGTTCTCCAGCAGGATTTTCATCGAAAACGGCAAATGTGCAATATCCCCTGCCGTATCCAGCCGGTAGTAGGTATAATGCTGGTCTGCGACTTCCAGCGTACTTTTTGCATTGAAACTGTTGCTCACGGGCGACTCCTGATGATGGCATAAAGTGGCCGCAAGCTAACGGCATTGTCATATTATAAAAGGCTGGTATTGCAACTACTCCTGCAGGCCCGATACAATGAGGGACGCTCGGAAGGCGCCCCTGCGCGATTAATGGCTATGCTGATGTTTCGACAACCAGCGGCGATATTTCGCCCTGACCGGCGACTTCGGCTTGAAATACCAGCCCAACGCAGCAGTCAGCAGCCCTCCGCAAATCATCAGGGCCAGCGCCTCGGCGACCGGAGTCTGCCAGAATACTGCATAGATCAGGCTGCCGGTTGCAGCCATCGTGGCAAGAATAATAACAGCAATACCCATTGCATACCTCCTGTTACTGAGAATTACGGACTGTATGTCCGGTTTCAAATGCTGAATATCAGCGCCATTTTTAATAGGGTTTGGACAATCCCGTTTCAAGGTGTCATACGATGACTTGCCCCTGCTGGAATCGGGGTTTGGGGCTCTGGTCAGACAGGAAAGCGCTGATTAGCTCAGTGCTTCTGCGCAGGTCATGGACGGTCTGCCACAATTCATCAGGATAGATGAATTGGACGGCAATGCCGCCGCCAGGAGAGCGGCATGAAGCCGCAAATCAAATCAGGCACCTAAGTGTTTGATTTGTAAGCGAAGGCAAAATGACGTTTTACCTGAGCGGACTGATTTTTGTCAGCATGACAATAAATCAGCATCTCCATAGGGAGCAGCGGGAGAAGCCCGTATATGCGCTGTGCTGGAGGGCAACCACAGGGAGCTACCGGTCGCCCTGCGTTTTGCTGCCCGCTGCATTAAACAGCGGCTTGATCAGATCCAGCGGAAATACAATGGTCGAGGATTTATCTCCGGCGATTTCGGTCAGCGTTTGCAAATAGCGCAACTGGATGGCCTCTGGCTGTCTGGCCAGTATCCCGGCGGCCTCTACCAGCTTTTCCGCCGCCTGCATTTCACCCTGGGCGTGAATAATCTTGGCACGGCGTTCGCGTTCCGCCTCGGCCTGTTTGGCAATGGCGCGAATCATACTCTCGTCCAGATCGATATGTTTGATCTCTACATTGGCCACCTTGATGCCCCATATATCGGTCTGGGCATCCAGAATTTTCTGCACATCGGAATTCAGCCTGTCGCGTTCAGCCAGCATCTCATCGAGTTCGTGCTGACCCAATACGCTACGCAATGTTGTTTGCGCCAGCTGGCTGGTGGCATCGAAGAAGTTCTCCACGTTGATAATCGCCTTCTGCGGGTCTATGACGCGGAAATAGATCACTGCATTAACTTTGACTGACACATTATCGCGTGAAATCACATCCTGGCTCGGCACATCAAACACCAGCGTACGCAAATCCACCCGCACCATTTGCTGAATGACCGGGATGATCAGAATCAGCCCCGGCCCTTTCACTTTCCAGAATCGACCCAGCATAAAGACGATGCCGCGCTCATATTCACGCAGTACCCGGAATGAACTGAAGATCAGGATGAGGATAAAAACACCGAGACCAAGTAATATATTCATGATTGAACCTCCGTTGTGTTGTGTGTGTCCGTGGTGACTTCCAATATCAATCCATCACGTCTGACCACGCGAATCTCATCGCCTTTGTGGACAGGCTGTTTGCTCAGAGCTTGCCAGGTTTCGCCATGCAACTGGACATGACCACGATGCTGGAATGATTCCAGCGCAATGCCGGTTTCATGCAATAATTCTTCAGCACCGCTGACAACCGGTCGCATCCTGGCTCTGATTGCCATGCCCGTGATCAGGATGAAAAACAGCGCCGAAACAAGCGATACTGTGCCAATCAACAGCATCGAAACCCCGTAACCGGGTACACCGGTATCCATCAGCATGATAGAACCTGCTACAAAAGCAATCACGCCACCCAGCCCTAACGCACCAAAGCTGGGAACAAATGCTTCGGCGATCATGAATGCAATACCCAGTCCGATCAGACCGAACCCGGCAATATTGACAGGCAGCACCTGGAAGGCGAACAGGGCCAGCAGCAACGAGATGCCGCCTATCACACCTGGCAGGACAAAGCCGGGATTGGCCAGCTCGAAAAACAACCCGTACATACCGAGTAACATCAGGATATAGGCCACATTGGGATCGCTTATAACAGCCAGCAAACGACTGCGCCAACTGCGTTCAACCGTTTCAATGATCATCCCCTGTGTCTTCAGGGTAACGCGGCCCTGAGAGGTAACTACTGTGCGTCCATCCAGCTTGCTTAACAGCTGAGGTATGTCATCAGCAATCACATCGATTACGCCCTGTTTCAGGGCCTGCTCAGCCGACAGTGACGCAGCTTTGCGCACCGCCTGCTCGGCCCACTCGGCATTGCGACCCCGCAACTGAGCCAGACTGCGCAGGTATGCAGCTGCATCATTAATCATCTTATGCTGCATCGGATTATTCACCGCTTCGGATTCAGGATCTTTCTTTGGGTCGTTCGAAGAAGCAGGCGTCTCCGGTTCAGGGATATTCGGCTTGGGCATTCCACCGATCTGAACCGGTGTAGCTGCACCAAGATTGGTGGCCGGTGCCATAGCAGCAATGTGCGAAGCGTAGAGAATATAAGTGCCGGCACTTGCAGCACGTGCACCCTGGGGCGCGACGTAAGCAACCACGGGAACAGCGGATGCGAGAATGGCCTGAATAATACGCCGCATGGCGAGATCCAGCCCGCCCGGCGTATCCATACGCAGGATAAACAGCGATTGCCCCTGAGCATCCGCGATGGCATATTCAATGTCTTCAGCAACAGCGGGGCCAATAGCCCCCTGAATATCATATAACCGGGCAACCGGCGCCGACTGTATCGAAGGCACAGCGACCAGCATCAATGCTGCGAGTATCAAAACAGGAATCACTTTATGCATGCATGTCAGTATACCACAATGGCTGGAAATTGCAGCCCGGATTCATAGGCTGTGAAACTTGCAGAAATAGGTGATCATTCCACCGTCTGCAACAGGGAGATAACTATGCGGGTTGTGATTGCGTATCACTCCGATTACGGAAACACAAAAAAAATGGCTGAGGCTATCGCGGCCGGTATGCGGGCTGGCCGGGCTGATATATCGATTGATCTTCATACTGCTGAGGAAATATCACTCCAGGATTTTCTGGCGGCTGATGTCATCGTATTCGGAACGCCAGTACATATGGGTTCAATGGCATGGCAGATGAAACAATTGATTGATCGCACAGCCAAGCTGTGGATGGAAGGTGCGCTGGAAGGCAAGGTTGGTGGCGTCTTTGCCACGGGCGGTGGTTTTGGTGGTGCAGGTGGCGGCGTGGAGCAAACCATGATTGCGCTCTATTCCAATTTTCTTGAACATGGCATGATTGTGATTGGCTTTCCCAAATCCCTGCCAGCTTATGCTGATGGCGGGTTACAATGGGGGCCATACGGACGCAGTGGCAATCACGAAGGTATGCCGGATACTGTTTCGGAAGCAGCCCTCGCCGCTGCACGCAGTTATGGCTCTCACCTGATTGAAGTCGCCAGTAAAATAAATACCTAGTGCAAAAAAACAGGGAAGGCGTTTGCCTTCCCTGATCATGTGAGCATATCGCTGTTGTTTATTTCGCTTGCAGAAACAGGTAGGTAAGGCCGGCACTAACACCAACACCGGTACTGCCTTCGATAACAGGTTGCAGTGAAATACTCTTGTTGCTGCCACCAACCAGAACCTGAGCACCTACACCTACACCCAGGCTAGCCGAAGCACCTGCACCACCGTATTTACCCGCCAGTTTATGGTTCCCTTTAACCACATCAGCTGCGAATACTGCGAAAACAAGCTGTTTTGTCCTATCATATTTCAAATCAATGCCGAAACCGATACCGGTTTCGCCGACATAGTGCTCGACACCACTGCCATCGGTAGATTCGAATTTACATTCGACATCCACCGTTGAATGGATAAGCAGATTCAAACCTGTTTCCGGTACTGCATTGCAGGTTAAGATGCCAATTTTGGTTCCCGCCGTTGAATTACCGGCATATGCCGGAACTGTTGCCAGTAATGTTGCCATCAATGCAAGAATCATGCCTGATAAAATATTTCCAACTTTCATAATATCTCTCCTCTGGCTGACCACGACATCCCTCGTAAGACGCCCGTTACTATTATAGACGATTCCAGGTAAAAATCATGACATTTTATTATTTTCCGGTAAACGGTGCATGCGGCTATAAAAGATCATTCAAGCAATGCTGCCAGCATTCAGCCAACCCGGGTAATGGCGGGGGATTGATAAAACCCGACAAACTGACTGTGCTGACTTGAAGACCACAGGGCATGATCGCCGCAAACCATCTGGCGTCGACGTTTACATTCAGCGCCATACCGTGATATGCCACGCCATGAGTAACTCGAACGCCAAGCGCAGCTATTTTTCCCTGCCCTGCCCACACACCCGGAAACCCGCATCGACGACCGGAATCCACGCCCAGCTTCTTCAGCGTATCGATACAGGATTGCTCAAGAATATGTACGTACTGCTTCACACCTATTTCACGCTTCCGTAAATGAATCACCGGGTACAGCATAACCTGACCGGGACCATGAAAAGTCATTTCTCCTCCCCGGTCTGAATATACAACCGGGGCCGGAAGCTCGGCACCCGAGCGATTGTCGACACCACGTTTTCCGGTCGTATAAACGGGATCATGTTCGCAACTGAAAACGATTTCACTGCTATTACCATCGGCTACTTCAAGAGCACGTTGCTGCAATAATTGCCAAACAGGCTCATACGCCTGTCTGCCCAGCCATTGCTGCTCGAGTGCCCCATATTCATGACATGCAGTCATCGAGAAATAATACCATGGGAGGGAAACAGTGCTATTGCTTTTTGACATCCTCCCCGCCCTAAAGGACGAGGATTCCTTGCGTTGTTAAACAGCAAG
>CAZWWF010000019.1:0-14989 GCA_964636805.1 uncultured Zetaproteobacteria bacterium | reverse complement strand
TGTCCACGGGGCCTGACCGCAATCACATTATCCATCTGCACTAACGAAATATTCACCGCATTGAAGCAATGAATATTTCGGAAGTTTGAACTACCGGTTTGTCCGGATAAACGCTTCGATGCGTGTTTTGATCTGATCGCGTACGCGGCGGAATTCGGACATAACCTCTTCTTCGCTGCCAGTGGCTTTGGCGGGGTCGGAAAAAGGCCAGTGCTCGCGTTTCCCGGCAATGGAGAAAGCCGGACAGTGGGCATCGGCATGGCTGCATACGGTTACCAGAAGATCCAGCGACGCCAATAGATCAGGGTTGATCACTTCTGACTCCTGGCTGGAAATATCCACGCCGGCTTCCTGCATCACTGCAATGGCGCGCGGGTTTTTACCATGCGCTTCAATACCGGCTGAAAACACCTCGTAGTGATCACCACCCAGTTGTTTTAGCCAGCCTTCGGCCATCTGTGAACGACAGGAATTGCCGGTGCATAAAAACAGAACCCGTTTTTTTGTCATTGAAGAACTCCTTGATGAATACCGGATTCATACCAGTTTTTTGTACGATTGACGATGCTTGCAACTGAGAGCATTACCGGCACTTCCACCAGTACGCCGACCACTGTAGCCAGTGCGGCACCCGATTCAAAGTCGAACAGGGCAATGGCAGCTGCGACGGCCAGCTCGAAAAAATTGGATGCGCCGATCAATGCCGATGGGCCTGCAATGCAATGAGCCACACCCAGCTTGCGGTTCAGCCAGTAAGCCAGCATGGCATTGAAATAGACCTGAATGGTAATCGGAACAGCCAGTAACAGAATCACCAGCGGTTGGGCCAGAATCTGTTCACCCTGAAACCCGAACAATAATACCACTGTCACCAGCAGTGCAGCCATCGAAACCGGATCCATGATGTGTAACACATCATCCAGCCTGTTTTTTGCCAGCAGGATGTTACGGGTGAGATAGGCCATGATTACAGGAATCACGATATACAGCAGCACAGAGAGCAACAGCGTGTCCCATGGCACGGTAATCGATGCCACACCGAGCAGCAGACCGACAATCGGAGCAAAGGCAAAGATCATAATCACATCATTCAGCGCCACCTGGGAAAGAGTGAACTGGGGGTGGCCGCCCACCAGTCGTGACCAGACAAACACCATTGCCGTACAGGGAGCCGCAGCGAGCAGAATCAGACCGGCGATGTATTCCGGAATTTTGCCTGCATCAAGCAGGGGGTAGAATAGATGGCCCAGAAATAGCCAGCCGAGCAGCGCCATCGAAAATGGTTTGACCAGCCAGTTGATGCCCAGAGTCACTCCGATCCCGCGGCGGTGGTGCCAGACTTCATGCAGGGATGAGTAATCGATTTTGAGCAGCATGGGGAAAATCATGGCCCAGATCAGCAGAGCGACCGGCAGATTGATGTGTGCTACTTCCATGCCACCTAAAGCATGGAAAACAGGTGGGAATAATGTACCCAGTCCAATACCTGTAATAATACAGAGAAATACCCACACGGTCAGATAACGCGCGAAGAGTCCCATGGTTTTTTTATTTACGGATGACATGTACACCTCCAGACATGCCAAACTATATCTGTATATCCGGATATAGTAAATAAAGGTAATTGATCTATCATGCAGATAGGGGGTGCCGGATGTGGTGTTTGGAAGCTCGTTACGATTTCCAGTTGCTGATGCCTTGATTGAGTCCTCTGTCTGGCCCGGGTAAAATTAAGGTGAACACGCCCTAATCAAAAGCGCAGCTCCAGGCCACTGCTATATCGCAAATCAATAGATTTAACGGTCTGAGGCGGTTTTGCATCGTAGGTGAAATCAAGCGATAGTTTAAGGTCAATATTATCCATGATTTTCACATATGCTGACATCTCTTCGAGCAGGCGGTAATCGTTCAATTGACTTATAGCCGGCTGATAATAGGCGGTGCTGTTTATGCGCAGTTGTTCGTTGAATCGACGTTTGACTACCAGATAATTACTGCTGCGCCATAATCGTGAGCTTGTATCATTGGTGGTGGCTGTGACACGCAATCGCTCGTGCTCATAAAAACCACCCAGACCAATATATACGGCAGCAACACCTACTTTCTCAAAGGCAGTTAAACGCAGGCCACCACCCAATAGGGTGCGTCTGGATAATCGTGCAAAGGGATCGCGACCGACCTGAGCAAGAACTTCAACAGCCCACTGTTTATTCAAATCAGTACGGTGCCGTAAATGCAAAAACGCCTTATTACTATCGACTTTGCCGCGACTTGTACCATAGTTATATTGCAGCATCAGAAATTCTGTGTGTTTCTGATGTTTCCATTGACTAAGTATGTCGGCCTTGATGCTGCTTTTGACGGTATTACCGCTGGCACCATTAACAGCAACATTGGCTACGTGGCTGATACCATCTTCTTCAGGGCCGATAATGGCCTTTTCAACATTCACAATCGCAAATGCAGGCAGAGGGAAAAGTAGTGAAAGAATGAAAAGGTAACGCAATGCTAAGGTGTTATGCATGGCCGAATGCTACTATCCCGCGTTGTTCATGAATACTATCGACCCCTTGTCTGTTCCCTCTATTCAAACAGGGAGAGGTTCCTTGTCCCCGGTGAACCTTTTCCCATTCACGGATGATTCAGGCGAGTGCTCTTAATTTAGCAGCTTGCGTGATTCCCGGGAGTTGAACGTTATGATTTTTACTCCACCCCTTTTATGTGAGAAGTCAGCAGGAGATGTTTTTCACATGCTTGATGTCTTCAGACAGAATGGATTCGACATGATTCAGTTTACCCGGTTCTTTGAGGATGGCGAAGTAGGGGCTTTGATCCTGAATAGCCAGGCGGCAGTGAATCCATAATTTATCGCGGCTGCAGGCCACAGGATTGAAATTACTTCCGAAGCGCGAAGTAGCGGGCCGGGCAAGCATATGATGTGTTATGAGCCGGGTGGTATCCGCATCGAATTCATCTGGATGCCGAAGTAACGCATCATGCCCGAATCAGATCAAGCAGCCGTACTTTTAAAGCCGCTTTGGGCAAAGCGCCGGCAATGGTGTCCAGCTCGGTGGTGCCGCGAAACAGTTTCATCGTCGGGATCGAGCGAATGGAAAATCGGTTGGAGAGCCCCGGATTTTCATCGACATTTACTTTGACGATTTTGATCTGCCCGCGCAGTTCCTGGGCCAGTTCATCGAGCACCGGGGCAATCATGCGGCAGGGTCCGCACCACGGGGCCCAGAAATCGACCAGCACAGGCAGGCCATACTGCTCCACTTCGCGGCTGAAATTAGCATCGGTGCCGATAACAGGCTGGTCGGCGATGACCTCGGCTTTGCATTTCCCGCAATGAATCCGCCCGGCCTGCTCGGGGCTCAGCAGTTCAGGATTGACGCGGTTGAGTGTACCGCAGGCGGTGCAGGGTAAGGTGATATTGGACATGGGGGCTCCTGTTATCGGTGATGCAGCTTTTATAGGGAGGGCTTGATGTCGCTTCAAGTACTGCGGTGCTTCTCAGCAGGAAATCTGCTGCACCCGTACCATATCCTCGGCCAGCACGGCTTCGATTTGATTCAATTTGGTAAGCTCGGTGATAAAACCGGCATAGGGATTGTCGGCCTCTATGGCCAGGCGATAATGTATCCACAGGCCGTCCCGGCGACTGCTCACAAGCCCTGCACTGCGCAGTGTGCTCAGATGACGTGAAATACTGCTTTGCGGCAGCCCCAGCACCTCCACAAAGTGGCAAACGCATAACTCATCCTGGCAGGTCAACAGGTGCACAATGCGCAGCCGGATCGGATCAGCCAGCGCCTTGAAAAAGGTGACCGATTGCATCGTAGTGTCTGTCTGCGGGGACTGTTTAATCGAGCCTGCCATGCCGATAAGTGTGGCGGGTCATGCGTAGGAATACAACTGATGAAAATATTTGGAAGTCCGAATATTTGTCCGAAATTGAGTTATTGGGGAAACACATATATCATCACATGCCATGTCCGGAGATTATGACAGGAGCGGCGAAAACCGTGACTTTGCACTGAGTAGTAGGTTTTTCTACCGGTTCATGGCGTATTCCATGGTTTTTCTGCTTGTTCTCTCTCTGATCAGCGGGCTCTTTTATATGCAGAAAATGGATGGCGAAAAAGAGCAGATTGCCATTGAGCAAAAAAACCACCTTGTGATTCATGCCAACAGTATTTCGTATAATTTAAAACAACTCGGTTATGCACTTCTGTTTCTGGTTGATCAGGTTGGTTTGCATCGACCTTTTGATGACCCTGAAGGTAGAAAAGTGTTTGCCGATGATATGATCTCTTTTCTTAAAACAACGGAGTTATTTGATCAATTGCGTCTGCTCGATGTTCACGGCATGGAACTGGAACGTGCCAATTACAATGACGGCCACCCTTTTCTTACGCCGGAGAATGAATTGCAGAACAAGAGTAGCCGCTATTATGTGCAGCGGGTTCTCAAGCTGGATGCAAACCAAGTATATATTTCTCCACTCGACCTGAATATCGAAAATGGCAAGGTGGAGTTTCCCTACAAGCCTACGATCCGTTTCGGTATGGCCATTTTCAATGCAAGGGGCGAGAAAAGGGGAATTCTGATGTTGAATTTTCTGGCTGAACATATGCTGGCTCAGCTCAAGCGCAACAATGATGGTTTTCCCGGCCACATGATGCTTCTGAATCGTGAGGGTTACTGGATGTACGGGGTTGAACCGGCCAGGCAATGGGGTTTCATGTTCGAGAATCGTCGCAATGAAACCATGGCACAGAGTTCATATGCTAACTGGCTGCGTATCATTGAGTCCGATTCAGGAGATTTTGAAGACCATGGCAAGCTCTATGCGTTTGCCACTATTTATCCATTCAGGGAAATGGCTGAAATTCCCATGATTCAGCTTGCTTCGAATTCCAGTCATTATTTCTGGAAGCTGGTATCCGATGTTCCTCGGTTAGTGATTGCCAATCGAGCTCAGGTGGTGCGCAATACGATTTTTATATGGAGTGCCGTCATAGCATTTTTACTGATTGTGATTGCCTGGATGCTGGCACGATCTGATGTACGGCGTATAGATAGCGAGAGACGGTTACGATATATCGCTCAACATGATGCATTGACCGGTTTATCCAGCCGGACACTCTTTGCTGACCGTCTGGAGCAGGCCATTGCAATGGCACGCCGGCATCGTTCATCATTTGCCGTGCTCTATATTGACCTCGATGAGTTCAAGCCGGTGAATGATAGTTTTGGACATGATGCGGGTGATGCACTGCTGCAGAAGGTTGCTGATCGACTTCGTTTGTGTGTACGAGAAGTCGATACCGTAGCCCGTATGGGGGGTGATGAATTTGCCATCATTCTTGTCGAAACGGAGATGGATACTGACGCAGTTCTGGTAGCCAAAAAGATTATTCAAACCTTTGAGGCACCATTCCGGATCAATGGTAATACATGTCATGTCAGTGTCAGTATTGGCATTGCCATGTATCCGATCGATGCTGAACAGGCAGAGGATCTAGTTCTCAGGGCTGACAAGGCCATGTACAGGGCCAAGCTTGAGGGTAAAAATAATTACCGTTTGGCTCACGCAATAGATAAAGAATCCTGAATTCTGTTTTCTCGCCAATGAGGAAGAACAGCAGGCCGTTGGATAGACCCGAATAATATCCCTTGACCCTTGAGTATACTCCATGCTTTATCATTCGCCCATGAAGATTGGCGAATTATCCAAATTGACAGGTCTGTCCATTGATACGATACGTTATTATGAACAGCGCGGGTTGATTCCGGCGGCTGCACGTTCGGCATCCGGTTATCGGCAATATTCGGATAGCGATGTGTCACGCCTGACGTTTATTGTGCAGGCCAAAGAAATGGGTTTTACGCTGGAAGAAATATCACAACTGCTTGCCATTCGTGCCGATGATCGCAATTGCGCCGAGGTGCGTGCGGTGGCTGAAGCGAAGGCGGGAGAGATTGAAACGCGTATTCGCAAACTCACGCGCATGCGCCAAATTCTGCTGACGCTGGCTGAGCAGTGTGAGCAGTCATCCGATGTTGATCCCTGTCCTATCCTGAAATCGCTGGAGGAGTAACTTGAACAACACCGAAACAAAGAAAGAAAATACCCCGTTGGTGGGTGCAATGATTGCCGGGTTTCTGGCATCCGCCTGTTGCATCGGGCCATTGATAGTGGTGATGCTGGGATTGGGTTCAGCCTCAGCCTTTATTGCCATGGAGCCGTATCGCCCTGTATTTGCTGCCATCACCCTTGCCTTGCTTGGCTGGGCTGGCTGGCGTCACTGGCATGGGCGGAAAGTGTGCATGGCCAATGGTTGTCCGCCAAAGAAACCGGTGTTGCTCTGGATGTTGGGCGGGTTTTCTATCCTGCTGCTGATCTCACCATCACTCTTACCCTATCTTATTAAATAAGGAGATTCGCTGATGCGAAAAATATTACTGGTTACTGGCTGTTTTTTCATGGCTGCGACCTATGCGCAAACTGGTTTTACACAAGAACAAACTGTCAGCATGTATGTTTCTGGTATGACCTGTGGCACTTGCCCAATCAGTGTTCGGCATCGTGCGATGCAAATGAAAGGGGTTCACTCTGCAACGGTTGATCTTGATACGACGTTGGCGACCATTACATTTGAAGATAGCGAGCAAACACCTCAAGCGATTGCTCAGGCCATTACGAAGCTGGGCTATCCGGCCACAATCACAGAAACAAAATAATGAGCGAATCGGAAAAAGAGAGCGCCAACTCAGTCGTACTGAACGTCATTATCGGTGTTGCGGCGGTATCTGCTGTCATCTGGCTGGTGATGCATTGCCCGACATGCCATTAAACAAGGAGCTAATATGAAAAAATCCACCCTGCTTAAAACCGGAATTATCGGTACTATTGTCGTAGCTCTGTGTTGCTTTACCCCAGTGCTTGTTATTTTATTTGGCGCAATTGGCCTTGCTGCCTGGGTGGGGCATCTGGATGCGGTGCTGATGCCCTCGCTGGTATTCTTCCTTGCTCTGACTGCGTACGCATTTTTCAAAAAAGATAAGGGTGATTGTTGTCCGACAGCGTCAGATAAGTCATGACCTGTTCCTGTTGTGCTTCGAAACCGAAGCAGGGCAGGGCGGTGTGCCCCGATTGCGGTTTGCCTGCTTTTCCGGTTAGTAGACAGACGATGCTGCATCAGCTTCAGTTTCCAGATAACCAAAGCATAGCTGACGGCGATTATGCTTTTTGCAGCAACCGCGATTGTCAGGCCGGCTACTTTTCATCATCCGATACCATTGCAAAAAAACGTATGCGAGCACTTCAGCCCGGTCAGGAGGTTATGCTCTGCCACTGTTTCGATATTTCCGAAGCAGTATATCAAGCGGCATTGGATGATGGCACGGCGAAATCGATCAAAGCATTTGTCGTGCAGCAGACGAAAGAGAAACTTTGCGCCTGTGAATCCAGAAACCCATCCGGTCGTTGCTGCCTGGCTTCATTCAAACAGATGGAGAAAGCCCATGATTGCTGAATCAACGATTACCTGTCCGGAATGTGGCCATCGCAAAAAAGAAACCATGCCAACCGATGCCTGCCAGTGGTTTTATGAATGTGAACAGTGCCACACCAGACTCAAACCCAAAGATGGCGATTGTTGTGTATTTTGCTCCTACGGCGATGTGCCGTGCCCGCCCATTCAGGCTAAAAAACACTGTTGATACGTGAATAATTTACCAGATTCCACCTTTTCCTTGACGATGAATAATATTCGATAAATATTCGTATAATATTCAAAGTGGTGCGGTGGTGCTTATGAACAGGCAGCTCAAACGGGCGGAACGGGAAGAAAAGATATTGCGGCAGGCGATTGGTCTGTTTGTCGAAAAAGGATTTCTCGGGGTGCGCATGTCGGATGTGGCGAAAGCGTGCGAGCTGTCGATGGGGACGATCTATTCGCATTTTGCGGCCAAGGAAGATCTGTTGATGGGGTGTGCGGCTTTTCTGACGCGCGAGGAGAAGTCCCTGTATCAGGGCGTGATCGAGGCGGATGAGCCGGCCATGCAGCGCATTGTCACCGCTTTTACGATTAACTGGCTGATTGCTCAGCATCATCCCGGCCTGGTTGAAATCGAGAATCTGTCGCTGATGCCGTCGGTGTGGTCGCGGGCCAACCCGCAGCGTATTCAGGAACTGAACACATTACATCAATCCTTTTTCGTGCTGGCGCAATCGCTGGTGCTGGAGATGTTGAGCAGTGAGCTCAACGGCTATGCCTGCCTCGATGATGCGGCGCGTGAGGAACTGGCGATGTTGCTTAATCACGGCATGTGGGGTTTATGTGTCGGTCTGAATTCAACCGCTCAGTCCGGCATTGCGCGCGCCGATGGCGACCAGCATGAGGCGTGCAGCTATAAACATTTCACCACCAATGTGATCTATTTTCTCAAGGGTTATGGGTGGAATGATCCCGCCCCCGAACAGATGTTCGATGCCTGCCGTGCTGCGGCGGTGAAGGCATTGGCCGGTCATGCCTGGTTTGCCTGTCCGCATGGTTTCGGAGAGCAGAGCTGATGGGAATGATATCGAAACGTATTGCCGGGGTACTGGTCGGCGCGGTTGTGGGCGGTTGTGCCCTCGGGCCGGATTTTCATACACCCGATGCGCCGAAGGTGGAGCAGTACAGTAGCGCATTAGAGTATCAATCCGCTGATGGGCCTGAGCTGAAACAGGGTGAGCATATCCCCGAACAGTGGTGGCGGGTGTATGGCTCCACAGAACTGAACAGACTGATCCGGCAGGGCATGCAGCAGAGCCCGACATTGGCAGCGGCCAGAGCCACCTTGCGGGCAGCGCAGGAGGATTATGCCTCGCAAAGTGGCACGATCCTCTATCCGACTGCCGATGGCAGTATCCGTTCTGACCGCCAGAAGTTGTCCGGTGCCTCATTCGGGCAGAACGGCGATTTTATTTATTCCCTGCATACCGCCTCGGTGAGTGTGTCGTATGCATTCGATCCGTTCGGCAGCGGGCGGCGTTATCTGGAATCGCTGCGGGCGCAGGTGGATTATCAGGGTTTTCAGATGGAGGCGGCCAATCTGACGCTGGCTGCTAATATCGTAACTACGGCGATTTCCGAAGCTTCGTTGCGTGGCCAATGGCAGGCGGCTAGCGATATCGTTAAAAACCGGCGCGTGCAGTTGAAGATTGTTGAGCGGCAGTCGGCAATCGGTGTGGTGACCGAGGCCGATGTATTGAGTCAGCGTACCGCACTGGCGCAGGCGGAAACGGCATTGCCGCCGCTGGAGAAACAACTGGCGCAGACGCAGCATCAGTTATCGGTGCTGGTCGGCCGTTTTCCCGGTGAACGTGCGGGAAGCAATCATGATAACAGCGATGGCAAACCGGGCATGCCCGCATTTGAGCTGGCTGGGCTACATCTGCCGGCATCATTGCCCGTGAGCCTGCCATCCGAGCTGGTGCATCAGCGACCGGATATTCGCGCTGCTGAAGCGCAACTGCATCAGGCCAGCGCACTGATCGGGCTGGCGACGGCCAATATGTATCCATCACTCCAGATCACGGCCGGATTTGGCCGGCAGGCGGTACAGTTCAGCAATCTGCTGACCGGGCCTGCCAGCGGCATCTGGAGTATCGGCAGCAATGTGTTGCAACCGCTATTCCATGGCGGCGAACTGAGCGCCAAGCGCAGGCAGGCGCTGGCCAGCTTTGATGCGGCGCGGGCGCAGTATCAGCAGACGGTATTGCTGGCCTTTCGCGATGTCGCCGATGTATTGCTGGCGCTGCAAAGCGATGCGCGCGGCCTCAAACTACAACTGAAAGCCGAATTGCTGGCCAGGCAGACGCAGGATCTGGTGCAACACCAGTTTGATTTGGGCGCGGCCAGTTTTCTGACCCTGCTCAATGCCCAGCAGCAGTACCGCCAGAGTCATATCGGCGTGGTACAGGCGCGGGCAACGTTGCTGGCCGACAGTGCCGCGCTGTTTCAGGCCATGGGCGGCGACTGGTGGCAACGCGATGATGCCTACCGTCCGGTGGCCGGTAATGCAGATTTTTTCAAGGCATGGACAAGCAACCCCCAAACGGAGAAGAATCATGGACAAAAGTAACACTAAACGCATGATCTGGATGCTGCTCGGCGTGGGGCTGCTGTTTGGCAGCCTGTACGGCTACCGTATGTTCGGTGCCTATATGATGCAACGATATCTGGCTTCCAATACGCGACCGCCGGCTACGGTCACGGCAATGCCGGTGAGCTATCAGGACTGGCAGCCGACGCTGCATACCATCGGCAGTTTGCGGGCTCTGCAGGGTGTGAATCTCAGCACCGAAGTGGCCGGCAAAGTTGGCCGCGTGTATATACAATCCGGGCAACAGGTGAAAAAAGGCGCGCTGTTGCTGGAACTCGATCATGCCGATGCCGATGCGCAGCTGCGGGCGCTGGAAGCCGATGCCAAACTGGCCGAGCTCCGTTTTGCCCGTGACAAGGCGCAGTTAAAGGTCAGAGCCATCAGCCGGGCAGCTTTTGATGTCAGTGCAGCCGGGTGCAAGCGCGCCGTTGCCGCAGTTCAGCAGCAGCGAGCTCTGATTGCCAAGAAATATATCACCGCTCCGTTTGCAGGCCGTTTGGGGATTGTATCGATTAATCCCGGTGCGTACATCAATCCGGGTGATGTGATTACCAGTCTGGAGAATACCGAATCGCTGTTTGTTGATTTTCATCTGCCGCAGAAGGAACTCGGTGGTATATCTGTCGGGCAGCTATTACATATCCACAGCGATGCATGGCCGGATCGCGTGTTTGACGGCAAGATTACGGCTATCAATGCCGCAGTGGATAGCGCGACGCGCAATGTGCGCATAGAAGGTCGTGTTGATAAAACCGCCAATACGGAGGGCCAGTTAACCCCCGGCATGTTTGTCACCTTATCCGTGGTTCGTGGCGAGGTGCAACACTATCTGACCCTGCCGCAAACCGCTGTCAGCTATAACGCCTATGGGGCAACCGTGTTTGTGGCGACGACAGGCAAGAACAGCAAAAAAGCTAAACCGGGGCTGGTGGCGCAGCAGGAATTCGTCAAGCTGGGGGCCACGCGCGGTGATCAGGTGGCTATTCTCTCCGGCATCCATGATGGTGATATGATTGTGACCAGCGGTTTGATGAAGCTGAAGAATGGCACGCCGTTGTTGATTGATAACAAAATTCAGCCAGCCAATGACATAGCCCCAACCCCGCAGGAGCACTGAGCGAGTGAAGTCTTATACCGATATCTTCATTCGCCGGCCGGTGCTGGCTACAACGATTAGCTTGTTAATTCTGGTGCTTGGTTTGCAGGCGATTATCAATATGCCGATTCGTCAGTATCCGGAAACGCAGAATGCCGTGGTGACGGTCAGTACCGTCTATTATGGTGCCGATGCCGAAACTGTAGCCGGTTTTATCACTCAGCCGCTGGAAACGGCTATCGCACAGGCTGAGGGTATTGACTACCTATCTTCAACCAGCGTCAGCAATGCTTCGACAATCATGGCCACGCTACGCCTGAATTATGATTCCAATCGCGCCCTGACCGATATCAGTTCCAAGGTCAGTGCTGTACTCAATCGCTTGCCGCCCGAGGCGCAGCGGCCGGTACTCACCGTACAGGTCGGTGAAACGGTCGATGCGATGTATATGGGTTTTTTCAGCAAGCTGTTGCCGAATAACAATGTCACCGATTATTTGCTACGTGTGGTCAAGCCGCAGCTGGACGGTATTGAAGGGGTGCAGCGGGCGGAAATTATCGGTTCGCGCCAGTTTGCGCTGCGTGCCTGGCTCGATCCGGATCGCATGGCAGCGCACGGGGTCACGGCCAGTGATGTCTATGCTGCGATGGCTGCGAATAATTATCTGACGGCGCTGGGCAGTACCAAGGGGCAGATGGTCAGCGTGGAACTCAATGCCGCCACCGATCTGCACTCGATTGATGAATTCAAGGCATTGGTCATCCGCGAGCAGGGTGGTGCAGTGGTGCGCCTGGAGGATATCGCCAATGTGGTGCTTGGGGCGGAGGATTATAATCTGACCACGGCCTTTGATGGTGAGCAGTCGGTATTTATCGGCATCAAGGTAGCGCCGGAAGCCAATGTGCTGGAGGTGATCCAGCGTGTGCGCGATCATTTTCCAGCCATTCAGGCGCAGATGCCGAATGGTTTGAGCGGCAAGATTGTTTATGACGGCACCAAATTCATCCGCAGCTCGATTGACGAAGTGCTGAAAACGCTCAGCGAAGCATTGCTGATTGTCACGCTGGTGGTGTTTATTTTCCTGGGCAGCTGGCGCGCCGTGATTGTACCGCTGGTGGCCATCCCATTATCGCTGGTCGGTGCGTTCTTCGTGATGATGGCGCTGGGCTATACCATCAATCTGCTGACCCTGCTGGCGCTGGTGCTGGCGATTGGTCTCGTGGTGGATGATGCAATTATTGTGGTGGAAAATGTGGATCGGCACATGCATCACGAGGGTAAATCGCCGTTTGAGGCGGCCTTGCTGGCAGCGCGCGAACTGGGCGGGCCGATTATCGCCATGACGGTGGTGCTGATTGCCGCTTATGTGCCGATCGGCTTTCAGGGCGGCTTAACTGGCGCGCTGTTCACCGAATTCGCATTTACGCTGGCGGGGGCTGTGACCATTTCGGCGATTGTGGCACTGACCCTGTCGCCGATGATGACCTCGAAAATGTTCACCTCCAAGCAACAGGATAACCGGCTGGTGGCAACTATTGATCATCAGTTCTCCCGCCTGCATGCAGCCTACCAGCGACGTTTAAGTGGAACGTTGCAGACTTGGCCGGTGATGGTGGTGATGGGCGGCTTGCTGCTGTGTCTGGTCGTCTACCTGTTTGCTACCTCTAAGGGCGAACTGGCACCACAGGAGGATCAGGGACTGGTGGCTGGCCAAATTGTCGGCGCGCCCAATGCTACGGCCCAACAGATGAACACTTACGCCGATCAGATGTTTCGGATGGCCAGAGAACTACCGGAATATGATCAGATGTTCCAACTGACGGGTATCCCGACCACCAGTCAGGGCATTGGTGGCGTGCTGTTCAAACCATGGGAAGATCGCCAGCGCAGTGCCAGTGAATTGCAAAAGGTGTTGCAACAGAAGTGGAATCATATTGCTGGTGCGCGCGTGGCTGCGTTTCAGTTTCCATCATTGCCCGGTTCCGGCGGCTTGCCACTACAGTTTGTCATCAAAACGACCGAAGGATTCGATAAGCTCAACCGCGTTGCCGGTGAGGTGGTGGCCAGGGCGCAGGCCAGCGGCATGTTCTTTTTTATCGACAGCGATCTGAAAATCGACAAACCGCAGAGCACGCTCAAGGTGGATCGCGATCTGGTCGCCGATCTGGGGCTGACCCAGCAGCAGGTGGGCGCATCGCTCGGCGCAGCGCTGGGTGGCGGTTATGTGAACTATTTTTCTATCGATGGTCGTTCCTACCGGGTGATGCCGCAGGTTGGACAGGCTGTACGGCTGAATCCTGATCAGGTGCTGGATTATTATATCCGCGCTGCCGATGGTTCGATGATTCCTGCCTCCACCGTGGCAACGCTGACGCATCAAGTGGTGCCCGAATCGATCAACCGATTCCAGCAACTGAATTCTGCCAAGATATCCGGCGTCTATGCCGGTGGTTTGTCGCAGCAGCAGGTACTGGATTTTATGACCAAGACATTGAACGACATCGCCCCCAGCGGCTATTCGGTCGATTATGCCGGTCAGACGCGTCAGTTCGTGCAGGAGTCCGGTGGTTTTGTGTATATGATGCTGCTGGCCATTGTAATTGTGTTTCTGGCGCTCTCCATCCAGTTCAACAGCTTCCGTGATCCGCTGGTGATTCTGGTGTCAGTGCCGATGGCACTGTTGGGAGCATTACTGTTTATCAATCTGGGGCTGGCGACGATCAATATCTACACCCAGGTGGGGATGGTGACACTGATGGGGCTGATCAGTAAACACGGCATTCTGATGGTGCAGTTTGCCAATGAATTGCAACTGGCCGGCAAGAGCAAACTGGAAGCGATTATCGAAGCATCCGGTGTGCGTCTGCGTCCGATTCTGATGACCACAGCTGCGATGGTGCTCGGCGTGTTGCCGCTGGTGCTGGCCAGCGGCGCGGGAGCCGCTGGCCGCTATTCGATGGGACTGGTGATCTTTACCGGGCTCTCCATCGGCACGCTGTTCACGCTGTTTGTCGTACCGTCGATGTATATGCTGGTGGCTACTGATCGGCGCAATAGCAGTGCTTTGGAGCAGGCAGGTACTGCACAAGCCAAAGCATCCGCAACAATATCGGGATAAACAGTCGAGGCCGTTTTCTCACGAATTGTCTGCACCACAAACTGATTGTCGGTTTGGGGTTGTTCATTTTGTTCGGCACTGTCGGATAGTCAGCCTGGATCGCTCACCGCAAAAAAGAGACCATGCCGACGCCGACCAGTGGTTTTACGAATGCGAAGTGCCATGCGCTGCTCAAGCCCAAAGATGGTAATTGCTGTGTGTTTTGCTCCTATGGTGATGTGCCGTGTCCACCCGTTCAGAAAAGAAAAAACTGAGCATTATCCGGGAGTATTACCGGATAAGAAGGGACATGCGGAGGAGCAATGATCAAAGTTGATCGGTAGTGAACTGATGCAAAACCGATTTGATCAGGGTTTGATAGGGAATACCTGCCTTGGCTGCCTTGAGTTGGATGGCTTCCAGATCAGCATCAGGAACCCTCAAACTTAACGGATACGATTTTTTGAGTGATTGATCCACCAGTAGTTTCCCGGCCAGTCTTTTTCTGGCTTCTGTATCGGAAGTGAATTGGCCTGTTTCAATATCATCCATCCATTCAGTTTCTGTGTCATTCATGCTTTTAGTTATATGATCCATGATATTTTCTCCTTAACTTTCTGTCTGGCCATGCTGTA
>CAZWWF010000018.1:0-15034 GCA_964636805.1 uncultured Zetaproteobacteria bacterium | reverse complement strand
CATCTGCGATCTATCAGAAAGATGCCGGCAAAAAACCGTTATGGACAACAGAAGAGCTTGATGGGCTGTTTGCTCCACTGAGCTGATTTCTCAAGCATAAAAAAAGCCTTGAAAACAGGGATGTTTTCAAGGCTTTTCAAGATTTGGTTGCGGGGGCCGGATTTGAACCGACGACCTTCGGGTTATGAGCCCGACGAGCTACCACTGCTCCACCCCGCGTCAGGGAGGCCGAACTATAGGGCTAGCTTTACCTGTGTCAACAGCCTGAAAAGGATTGTTATTCGGCCCGGGATTGACCGTAGCCGAGCTGATTTTACAATGCTGTGTTTGTACATGAAGCACCATTTCTTTTTCATAAGGATAAGTCGATATTTCCAGCAAACCTTCACTGATATTATTTGATTGCGATGGCACGCTGACCGATTCGCATAGAGCAATTGTACGGTCAATGCAGAAGGCCTTTATTGCAGCCGGATTGCCTAAACCCGCTGGCAATGCGGTTTGTGAGGTTATTGGTTTATCCTTGAAACGGGCGATATCCACACTGATCGATACAGAGCTGCAAAATGATGCCGCTATGCATCAGTATATTTCACAGGCTTATCGTGACCATTATCGTCTGGCTGAAAAAGATATTCACCTGTTTCCGGATGTGAAAGAAACGCTGGAAGTACTGCACTCCCGCGGTTACTGGCTTGGTGTGGTGACAGGAAAGTCCAGGCCCGGCCTGTTGCGTGTGCTGGAATCATTTGAACTGGGCGATCTTTTTTATGTATGGCGAACCGCTGATTGCACCCATTCCAAACCACATCCGGCTATGGTGCAGGAATGTATGCTGGAGCTGGGTGTTTCGGCAAACCGGACATGGGTGGTGGGGGATGCCTGCTTTGATATGCAGATGGCAGTTGCTGCCGGGGTCGAAGCATTGGGTGTGTCGTTTGGTGTTTCTGATCGCGATGAACTGTTGCGAGCAGGAGCTCGAAGGGTTGTAAACGAATTTACCGAATTGCTGGCGTATTTTCCCCACTTGCCAGATCAGGTGCTATAATTCACGATAGCAGTTGTATTCTGTCCGTGTTCGTCAGGTTGCCAACGCTGGGCGAAGGATGCATTCGAAAGGAGTCATTATGTCCAAAGGGATTGCCAAAACAGTACGTTACAGTTTAATCGTTGTAGGGCTTGTCATTGTTGCCCTGCTTGCCGCGCCATTTTTTATTGATGTGAATGTCTATAAAAACCAGATTGAACAGACTGTTGAGGATGCAACAGGGCGGCAATTGAAAATCGGCGATATGAAAGCCTCGTTATTTCCCTGGGTGGGGGTTGAGCTGGACGATGTGCATCTGGCCAATCGGCCCGGTTATGCCAAACGTGATTTCCTGAGCGTCAAGCGACTGCATGTGAAACTGGCCCTGTTGCCATTATTCTCCAAAAATGTCGAAATCAAACACTTTGAAGTGGTGGCGCCGGTCATTTATCTGGAGCGGCGCAGTAATGGCGAAACCAATTGGGGTGACCTTGTTGCACCCGATGATGGAAATGATGTGCAGGCATCCGGTGCTTCGCAGCCTTCTCAATCTTCACCTGCCGCTCCGGCACTGGCCGCCTTGCAGGCAGAATCGCTGAGTCTCACAGATGGTGAGATTACCTGGGTGGATGCGGATGCAAAACCTGTTGTATTGTCTGAACTGAATGTGGCCCTGCAGGATGTCCAGTTGAAACGACCGGTTTCCGTGCAAGTATCAGGAAAGCTGTCCGGAAACGCCTTTGAGCTGGATGCAAATATTGGCCCACTGGGAGATCTTGCCAAACTCAATCCCGCATCGCTGCCGGTGCAGGGGCATTTGAAAGCGGAGAATATCCGTCTGCAACCATTCCGGAATATGATTTCCGGCTGGCCGGAGCAACTGGGTGAAATTAGCAAGGCTTCGGTCGGTATTTCAGCCCAGATGGAACAGCGTCCGGATGGCATCCGGCTGGGAGAAGGCGAATTGCAACTGAAAGCGGCGCATTCGCTTGCTCTGAACTGGAAAATTGAAATGCCGAAGGCGGATCAGCTGAAAGTAAGTCAGGCTTCACTGGCTGTTGATGAAAAAAAACTGATTGATATCAGGGGAAGTGTGCAGAAGCTGGCAACAAACCCGACATTGAAGCTGCATATTGAAAGTCAGCCCATTACCCGGACCTGGCTGGCTGTTTTTGTACCGAACCTGAATGCCATGTATGCTGGCCATCCGTCACCCTGGAAACAGCTGACATTTAAGACGTCGGTTGTGGGTGGCAGCAAACAAATGGATATTCGCAATTTGCAAATCATGCTTGATGATGACCTGCTACAGGCAACGGGCGCAGTGGTATATAAAGGGCCAGATATTCGCTTGCGCATGTCGGCCAAACAGTTGCATCTTGATCCATGGTTGCCGCAGGGTAAACAGGAACAGCAGACTGCTTTAAGTGAAAGACTGTCGATTATCAGTGTAGCTATTGCCGCTAAAGCAGCTGAGGCAGAGCCTGATTTGCGTTTCCTGAAAAGCTGGACCGTGACATCGAAGCTGAAGGTGGGGACGCTGTTTATGCGTGGTTTGCAGATGAGGAATTTTGCAGCAACTATCAATGGGTCGAAGGGACGCTTTGATTTAAATCCGCTCAGCTTCAATCTTGCCGGCGGCAAGGTGACTGAAAAAGCCAGCCTTAATGTAGCATCTTATCCGGCCAGATGGAAAGAGTCGGTACATGTCACCGGTGTACAGGCAGGTCCGTTGCTCAAGGCACTGGCAAATACGGATAAGTTGTCCGGAACCATGTCCATGGACACCAACCTCCGGGCAACCGGATTAACCCAGAGTGCGGTAAAAACACTCAATGGGCGTGGTAATGTGTTGTTCAAGAACGGTAAACTCAAGGGCTTTGATATCGCCGGAGCGCTGCGCAAGTTCACCAATCCGACGACCTACAAACAGGGGCCACAGGAGACGGATTTTGCCCGTCTGTCCGGCAGTTTCAAGATCAGGAATGGCGTGGTAGATAATCAGGATCTGTTCATGGCCTCTCCATTGTTGCGTGTGACAGGTAAGGGCACGGCAAATCTGGTGAGCAAGACAATGAATTATCTTGTTACACCACGCGTGGTTGGCACTCTGAAAGGGCAGGGTGGTTCGATTCTAGCCAAAGGGCTATCGGTGCCGTTGCGTATTACCGGATCTTTTGATTCGCCGAAAATCAGGCCGGAAATCAATGCCAAAACATTAATTAATAATGCACCGGCTTTGTTAAATAAGGGTAAAATTGGTGGTAGCCTGGGCAAGCTTCTGGGCGGTGGTGCGAAAGGCAGTGCGCCAGCCAAACCGGGTGGAGCACAAATCAAACCGGCTAAGCCCGGCTCTTCACAGAAGAATCCTCTCAAGGGACTTGGGGGTATGATTCCGGGGTTTTAAGAGTACTCTGAACACTGCGCTCGTGTAGCTTTTCAGCGCGGCTACCTATGGTCCGAAACAGATGTTCTGACTTTTTCAGAGCATCTTTAAATCCGAAGGAAGGGAATAAGACTTGCATCGATTTGAACATCTGCGCCTGCATCCTGAGCGCCCTCAGATCAGACAGATTCGCCGGGCTGTGGAATTGTTACGGGACGGGTTGTTTGTAGTCGTGCCAACGGATACTTCTTATGTGCTGATGTGTCGACCACAGGCAACAGATGCAATAGCCAACATACTCAAATTGCGGCAACTGGACGATTCACATTTGTGGTCGGTGGTTTGTGCTGACCTGTCGCAGGCGGCAACCTGTGTGCGCATGGATAACCGGGCTCATCGAATTGTGAAGCGATGCTTGCCGGGTGCTTATACTTTTATCCTGCCGGCATGCACGTCGCTGCCACGGCGCATATTTGGCAAACGTCGAGATGTTGGTGTGCGTATTCCGGATCATCCGGTTTGTCATTTGTTAATGGAAGTGTACGGGGAAATATTGCTGAGTACGACACTACAGTTTCCGGGTGACAATTGTCCTGCTTTTGATCCGGATGAATTTGTTCCGCGTTTAAAGCATTTGTCATGTGCTGTGCTGGATGTGGGGTGGGGTGGCATGACGCCGACTACAGTAGTGGATTTATGTGAGGATGAGCCTCTGATGTTGCGTCAGGGAGCAGGGGCTTGGCCTGCCTAGCAGCTGTTCTGGAGAATTTAACGGGGTGGTATCAATGCTGCACGGCCCCTTTCGGGCGGGGAACCCTGCGGGACTGTCTATTTTTCCGTCCTGCTGCGTTATACTCGCTTATGTGCGAAGCACATTGCGCTCGCAATGCCTTGCCGGGACACAAAATGACCGAGTCGCCACGCATAGATTTTATGTGAACAGGCCCTAGGTTTGTGGAAAAATATTTGAGGGGGGGAAATTATGAAATCATTTTTTGAAAAATTGTTATGGAACTCGCGCTATATGACACTGCTGGCGGTCTGGTCCTGTATTGTCGGCATGGCGTTGCTGTTTACGCTATCGGCCATTGATATGGGTAAACTGCTGATCGAGTTTGTTGATGTGTATGCTTTTGGTCATATGCAGCCCGGTTTCCATACGATGGTGGTGAGTCATGTAATTACCGCAGTGGACGATTTTCTGCTGGCCATGGTTTTGCTGATCTTCGGCCTTGGTGTGTATGAGCTGCATATCGATTCGCTTGAGTGTGCCCGCAACAATCCTGCTGCCGGCAAGCTTTTGCAGATTGAATCTCTGGATGACCTGAAAGATCGTCTGGGTAAAGTGATTCTGATGATTCTTGTTGTTGCCTTCTTCAAAAATGTCCTGCATGTTACATTCGATGATCCGCTCAATATTCTCTATATGGGTGGTGGTATTTTTCTTGTTGCTCTGGCGCTTTATTTTGGACACAAGGCCAGTAGCAAGCATTAATCGATGAATCATACTATCTGGCAACGCAGCCTTGATATCGGACTGTTTGTCGCCACGATCATCGCGATTGTACTCCCGTTTACAGAGCACAAATCCCAATGGATGATTATGGCTGTACTCATCTGTTTTGTTTTGATGTTTTTCATTCGCTGGTGGATCGCTGATGATCAGAATGCCTGGATGAAATCGAACTGGCTGGATCTGGTCATTATTGTACTGTTATCTTCGCCTGTTCTTCGAATGTTGATGGCGTTGAAACTTGTTCATCTGATACCTACGTTAGGGCTGCTAACACTGGTTCGTGCGAATAAAGACAGGTTGATTCGTCTTGTACTTTTTTCCGGAGATAGCCTGCCCGTTGCCATGGCAATGGTCTTTGGTCTGGTATTTGTTTTTGGTACTACGACATTTCTGCTTGAATATGGCCAGAATCCTCAGTTCGGCCAATTTTCCGATGGTTTGTGGTGGGCTTTTGTAACCTTGACCACTGTCGGTTATGGTGATGTTGTTCCCATCACAGCGGGCGGGCGAGTCGTCGCTGTCATGACAATGGTTTTTGGTGTTGTTGTTTATTCACTCGTGGTCGCGAATTTAACAGTGTTTCTGGAAGAATACAGTCGCAAACAAACAGTTGGAAATAGTCATAAACGCTATAATCGAAATTCAAAAGAGGTCACACAGGATCAAAAGCAATAATCGGAGATGCACATCAATCTGTAAAGTGAATCATACTGACTAACTGCTAATATATTCCTGAAGCCTTGCAATCAGTGCTTCTTTTTCATCAAGCATCAGCGCAACCATATCGCGTATTGAAATGATGCCGATGAAATTTTCTCCATCAAACACAATCAAGTGTCTGCAACGGTTTTCCTTCATTAAATCAAGGCAGCGAATCACATCTTCGTCCGGACCAACGGTTACCAATGATTCATCAGTCACATCACCCACGTTAATTTGGGCAGGATCCAACCCTTCGCCAATGACGCGCATCATCAGATCTCGTTCGGTAAAAATACCTTTGATGCCATAAGCGCCGGTTACAACCAGTGAACCGATATAGCGTTCGGTCATTTGTTTTGCAGCATCCAGTGTAGAGGCGTTTTCGTCAATGGTGGCTACATTGTGCTGAATTTGTGAAGTAATCAACATACACATCTCCTTTTACAATCAGTCTGTACGGGAATAGGCATCTTACGCTTACCATTATACACCCAAAATAAGGAAGCTCAACTATTTATCATTGCATATATTTTCTTGCAGAAATGTAATCGGGAACAATGAATCAGGGGTTTCTTCCACACATTTAAAGTGACCGGAGCACTCTTTTTGTTTGTGTTCGTATAGGCTGGAGGTAAAGTTCGTGGATGTCCGCTAATGAAGCGCTAAAACAGATCCCCATTCAACAGGAACATGTCCCGGGAGCGACCAAATTACATTCGGCTCGTCGGATCGTGCAATACCTGACACTGTTGATTCTAGTGCTGATTCCGCTTTCCGGTCTGTTTCGTTTTGATATGGAGGCTGGCGGCGTGATCTTGCTGGATCGGCAGGTCTGGTTTTCCGATATCTTTATTATCATGGGTTTCTGGGTATTTGCCGCAAGTCTGTTGATTATGATGTATTCGCTGGTCGGTTCGGTTTTTTGTGGCTGGATGTGCCCGCAGAATACGGCATCGGAATATGCCAATATGCTGACTTATAAGCTATTGGGACGCCGTGCCGAGATGATGGATATGAGCGGAGATCAGATGCAGGTGGCAGTACGCAGGCAGTCTGTTCTGAATTACCTGTTGTTGGGGCTGGGTTTGCTATTGCCAGCCATGTTGTATGCCCTGATTCCGCTTATCTATTTTTTTCCACCCTCGGCGATCTGGTCATTTGTTACATTTTCAGAAGATGCACAGCTGGCGGGCAGTTTGTACTGGATTTATATAGTGTGTGTGGCGGTGTTTTTACTCGACATCGGTGTCATTCGGCATTTGATGTGTAAATACATGTGTATTTACAGAGTTTGGCAACATTCATTCAAAACGCGCGAAACATTGCATATTCAATATGATGAGAGTCGCAGTGATCATTGTGCAACCTGTCATTATTGTGTGGATGCCTGTTTCCTCGATATTGACCCTCGCCAGACGGCGGTGTTCGATTCCTGCGTCAATTGTGGGGAATGTATCACGGCCTGTGATGAATTGCACAGCAAGAGCAAAAAGTTGCAAGGCCCTGGCCTGCTCAGTTTTGCAATTGGTGAGGAGGATAAAAAGAAGCGTGAGCGGGGGTCGGTTGCCTCGTTTTTTGCACGTGCAAAAGTATCTTCACTGGCGACAGTGACAGGGGCTGTTTTTTTCGCAATCGGTATTGCGGGATACCAGACTGATGAATTCTCGGTGTATCGCAGTGAAGCATGGCATGGTGCTAAAGTTCTGGATTATCGTATTAATGTGGCCCATAAGCTCTACCGCCCGACAGACATCAGTTTTCGCATAGAAGGCCTGGATAAAAACGTGTATCAGTTGGAGAAAAGCAAGATTCACTTTGATACGGCAGGCAGGCAGGATGTTAAACTGCATATCAATGAATCGCTGGCCAAAGGGTTGTATCGCTTTCGTGTATTTGCCAGTGCGGATGATGGCTGGTCCGGCGAGTTTGATGTGACACATTTTGCGCCGGGTGACGGGTAGTTAGGGAACGCTGATGTGTCATTGCTTCCGCTCAGGCTACGGATGGCCTGCCGCAATTCATCTGTCCTGATGAATTGGATGGCGACGTCACCGACAGGAGAGCGGCTTGATTCCGCGGATCAAATCAGACCGTATGTGCTTGATGATTCATGCCATACGCCTATGTATGGCCCCCTTCGGGCGTACCACGTGCAACACTCTTCTGCATATTGTGTAAGCGAAGGCAAAGCTGATTCATTGCAGGATGCGGTAAATCATGCGCGTTAGAGCGTCTGAATATCTTGTAATAGTAATGATGTGTACTGGATGAGGTATGACTATGAAAGAGACAAAAGAAGAAGACCAGAACCCGATGGATGCTGCCAAGGTGGAGTGGGGCAAAACACCTGACGATCATTATGGTTATGCTTCGGATGAGGATCGTTTGGAAAAGCGTGGCATGGATGACTGGGAAATGGTTGAAAATATTCCCAAATCACAGAAACGGGTGCCGAAATGGTTTTATGCCGTGATTATCGGTGTGTTGATAGTGGCTTTCGGGTTGTCACTGCCATTTTGGGGCGACAGGCCGGGTCATGCGCGTCCGTGGTTCACCATGGGGCATGTATATGCACTGTTGTATTTTATTGTAGCTGGTGGCGTGGTTTTTTTCATGACAAATCTGTACGGGTCGGATCGTGGTGGTCATCTGGATTCGGATCATGAGGATGATGATGTTGATATGCCAGGACATGGGGGCCATGGTAAATGAAGTTTGTTCCACTGCTGTCCGGAATCATGCTGATTCTGGGCTTGGCCGCCTGCGATTCGGGCAACAGCCCGAAGCAGGCTGTCGATTACCCGGAGATGGGTAGTCAGGCATTTCAGCATTATCGCGCCCTGTGTTCCGAATGCCACGTGCCGCCAAGAATCACGACGCATACTGCTGCTGAATGGCCGAGCGTGATTGCTCGCATGCAGCAGCATCGGGTAGAGCGAAGAATTGCACCGATGTCGGCGGCCGAGGAGGCGGCTGTGCGCGAATATTTGGTGCGCAATGCTTCGCAGCATTGATGACTATGAGGGCAGCTATGATAAGAATGCGGACGGGCTTGCATGTAATATGGATTAGTTTGTTGCTGTGCTCTTGCTCGGTGGATGAGGGCGGCTGGTCGCCCGCACCGCAATCATGGCAGGATATTACCATCAGAATGGAAACCCGGCCGGCACCGATCCGGCGGGGCATGAACGAATTTATTCTTATTGCCAATCACCAGCAGCGTGGTTTTGTCAATGATTTGCTGGTGGAGGTGCATACCGAGGATTCTGCCTGGAAGCAGGCCATTCCGGACGGGGCGCTGGGTGTGTTTCGCAAGGCTTTACCAGTGCGTGATGTGCATAATGATCACCTGTATGTGCGACTGACACGAGGGGGACAACATGGTGAAATGACCTTTGCCTTTGCCCCGGAAAAACCGTGATGCGCGGTTTCTTGTGCTTACTGTTGCTGCTGACTCCTGTCTGGGTATATGCGGCGGATGCTCAGCGCGGAGAAGTGGTTGCGCAAGTGCGCTGCCTGCCTTGCCATAATTTGCACAGTGAGTGGAAGCGGGTCGGACCGGGTTTGAAAAATATATATGGTCGCGCGCCAACGATTGCCGGCGTAAACTTTGATGTTTGGAATGCTGTGACATTGGAGGCATGGTTGAGCGGACCGCGCAAGATCAAACCCAATACGCGCATGCGTATGCCGCCGTTAGCTGCCAGGGATCGTGCTGACCTGATTGCATATTTTAAGGCTGATAGAGGGAAGGAGTAAGGGGACTCTTCTCCTGCCCCTCACACTTTACCCCTCACCTTTACGTTGCTTGGCCAGCCGTTGCTCCAGTTTAGGGCTTTTTACCCAGTGGCGCAGGAGCATGATTTGGGTGCCGCCGCGCTCTCCCTGGCAGCGTGGGCAGGTCAGGTAACTCAGAAACAGGTTTTTGGGCATGCGTCCTTCATCAAACAGTTCGGATTGCATGCGGCGAATAATGGTTTTGATGTCTCTGAGGTTTCCCTTGAACAATTGCACGCGCAACATATACGGGTTTTTTAAGCGGTAAGTTTTCCGGGCTGGCGAATTGTCTTCGCTTAACAGAGCCAGAATACGGCCGCGAAACATGCCGGATTCAGCCAGCACAAAACCGGGCCATTGCTCATTCAGTTCCAGTTTCTCTATGTCGTTGTGTTGCCGATCCAGACATGCTTCAAAGCCAATAGGCATATGAAAGAACATGGCGCTGCGCTGCTCATGTACCAGCGTTGCGCCCAGATCAATATCCTGCCCGTCCCAGTCGGGGTAGTCAGAAGGGCAACCGCATTCCAACCGCATGGATCAGGTATCTTTTTTGTAAATATCTTTCAGCGTCATCATGACATTGGCCAGGTAGATCCAGAAACCTACGGCCAGAATGGATGCAACAACGGAGATGACCGGGCCGTAATATTTGTGCACGGCAGGAACCAGTGCCGGATCAGTGAGCCACAGATTGCCTTCGATGAAACCGAAAATAAGCAGGGCGATATAAAACCCGGATACGCCGATGGTGGTCCACCAGAATGAATGTTCAGCCAGTCGATGTGAATGAATCGGTTTGCCGGTTATTTTGGGCAACATATAATAAGTAACGGCCATGCCAAGGATAGTAACGCCGCCAACCAGGTTGATATGGGCATGGGCCAGCGGATCGATCATGTGACCCGGGCCGCCATAAGGGCTGCCGATAGAGTCCAGCCAGGCGCGCACCGAGGGGATGACCTGCAACAGGCCATGAACGGTACCGATAAAGAAAGATACGACTGACATAATCAGGAATTTAACCAGGTAAAGGTGTTCGTTGGGGGATGATTTTGGCATGGCGGGCAGACTAACGTTAGACCCGCAGCATGCAAGGTAACTATATAATGATGTAAATAGGGATGTAATTGAGTGCAATCAGTTTGCATTGGCATAGGATGTGGCCATGCCATTATCCGTTATGATTGTCCTCATCAGCTTTGCCGTATTTGCTGCGGCTTGGCTGGTCAAAAAAAACCATATCATGCATATCGTCCTGATGAGCTGCGTGATGGTGTTTGATGTGCTGTTTCCCGTCTGGTTGTATTTGACCCATGACTGGGTCAAACGACTCATTGATGACGGCGAACTGCTTTCTTTTGCTATCTGGGCGCATGTGTTTTTAATCCTGACACTGTATGCATTGTATGTCTTACAGATTCAGGCTGGTCGCCAGCTTCTGGCCGGTCAGCGCGATGTGCGTCCGAACCATCAGGTGCAGAGTCGCGGTATTGTTATTGTGCGCCTGTTTGTTTTTCTCAGTGGCGCTCTGTTGATTGCTCCGGCTTGAGATCAATGATTAAAAAAAATTTAATTTGATGCTTGCCTTTTTTTTTTCGGCATGCAGGATGCCATCTTATTGAATCTTAGGGAGGTTTAAAATGCTCGCAGAATTTATTGAAAGCTCAGTTATGTTTCAGAACGATACTATTTGGATGATGTACGTCGGTATCTTTGTGACATTGGGGACTATTTGCCTGGTCAACTACATTTCCGATTGTAAAAAATACGAAGATTAATTAACTATAAATCAGGAGGGATTTGCATGAAACGTATGATTAGTAGCATGGGCGCTATTGCGCTGCTGGTATGGTTCGCTGCACCAATGATGGCTTCGGCGCATGAGGCAATTGGTAATGTGACCAATGGACGGATTATTTTCCAACAAGGCAAGGGTGATGATGTGCCTGCCTGTCAGGGTTGCCATGGCATTGATGGCAATGGCAGTGATGATGTGGGGTCTCCCCGTCTGGCCTATCAGGTGGACAGCTATATTCTGAAGCAGTTAACCGATTTTGCACAGGATAAACGCACGGATGATACCATGTATCAGATGAATGATATTGCCAAGGCATTGAGTGCTCAGGATCGCAAGGATTTGGCAGCCTATGTGCATACACTGAAATCACCATACATCGGGTCCAACCTGGATCAGCTGCGTCGTGATGGTGCCGATGTTGGCAATCCGCATGAAGGCAAGATGATTGCCGAGTATGGTGCTCCGGATCATGGTGTGCCGGCTTGTAAGAGCTGCCACGGTTTCCATGGTCGCTCTGCCGGTCGTATGTATCCGGCTATCGGTGGTCAGAACTATGTCTATCTGAAGCATGAGTTGGAATCATGGCGCAATGGCGCCAATACGTCGGCCGCGGATATCGCATCAGGTAATGTAGAAGATAATGCGCGTCACAATGACTATATGGGTCAAATGCGCGGAGTCGCTAGAAACATGACAGATGAAGATATCAAGAATGTGGCAGCATTTCTGACACTGGCTAAGCCGACAACGCCGGGTAATCCACGTTCTCCAAGTCACCAGTAAAGAAGGATTGTCGAGTATGAATGCGGGGGGCTTCGGCCTCCCGTTTTTTTGTATCCAAACTGGTCGGCTGGCGAATAAAAGCTTGCATTTTTGCTGTGATTTCGAGCATGATTGCGGCTGCGAGGTGAACTATGATGGTCTGTTCCTCATGCGGGACTCAGGTGCATGAAAAGAAGAAGCTGTGCGTTTCTTGTATTCAGGGCAGGATCAATGCGACATGGAAAAGGCAGATGCGCACCTATAGCATCATTGTGGCGCTAGGCGCGCTTTTGTTATTGTATGATATTTCCGAGGTCAGGGCATTGCCGCATGATGCCGCTGGAATTCCGCCCTATTTGATGGGGACTGTTGCATTGGGCGGCTTGGCTGTGCTGGGTGGTTTGTTTGGTTTGGCGCTGGCTGTGTTTTTTAGTGTCTGGCACAGGAAAAAGGCCGCTTGATATTTGTTTTCATGCGCTGGTTTCAGGTGCATTTACGCAATCGCCCTGCTTTTGAACGACAGGATTTCTTATTGCTTTTTAGTTAACAGTGCTTATCCTTCGCCATGTTAAAAAGTGAGCTGCGGCTCGCTTTTTTTGTTTTTTGAGGTTGGTGGATGGATTTCGAGGCAGTCATTGAATCATTATTGCAGCCGATTACGGATGAACTGGGTGTGGATATCCTGAAGGTCAGCCTGGGCAGCGGTGGTCGCAGTCAGTTGCTCAGGGTGGTCGTGGACCGCGCCGGCGGCATTGATTCAAACGGGCTGGAACGCATCAGTCGCGGGCTGGCATTGCAACTGGATGCGGAAGATCTGATTCATGGTGCTTTCCGGCTTGAAGTAACTTCGCCGGGGCTGGACTGGCCGTTGCAAAGTGAGGCTGATTTCAGTCGTTATCAGAATGAGTGGGTTAAAGTCCAGTTTATAGACGGCACCAGTCAGGAAGGAAGAAATCTCGGGCCTGTAAAGTCAGAAAACGGAGTTAGTTGTTTTATACTGTTGATTGAAGCGCGGAAAAACAGGGACAATCACGAAGCAGTGATTGATATGACCGAGGTCAGCAAAGTAGTGCGGGCAATCAACTGGAAAGAAGTGTCCCGCAAGAGTTAAATAAATCAGCAGGTTGCATTGTGAATTGTTGATTTATCATTATCAGGAAAGTGAAGGCTAGGATTTTCGTTTCCTGCAGGATAAAAAAAGACCATGAGTGAAGTTTTTTGACTTCATTAAAAGCAGAGTCGGAGTAGTGAGAATGCAGTCATGAATGTAGAAATGTTACAGGTAGCGGATGCCGTTGCACGCGAAAAATCAGTTGAGCGTGAGCTGGTACTGGAAGCGATGGAACAGGCGCTGAAAACTGCGGCACGCAGAACCTATCCTGGTAAGAATGTAGTTGCTGAGATTGATCGTACCACTGGCGAAATTCGTCTGTTTCATGTGCGCACCGTAGTTGAGGAAGTTGAAGAAGAAGTCAACGATTTGACGCTGGATCAGGGCAAGGAACTGGATGCCAATGCCGAGATTGGCAGTGAATTCCGTGAGCCATTGCCTCCGATCACACTGGGTCGCATTGAGGCCCAGACAGCCAAGCAGGTGATTAATCAGAAAATCCGTGAAGCGGAGCGTGATCGCGTTATTGCAGAGTACGAACCACGTGTGGGTGAGTTGATTACCGGTATTGTTAAACGAGTCGAACGTGGCAATGTCTATGTTGATCTGGGTCGCGGTGAAGCCGTGATGTATCGCGAGGATTTATTGCCGCGTGAAACATTCCGGCAGGGTGATCGCGTGCGCGTGTATTTGCGCGAAGTGCGCAACCAGTCCAAGGGACCGCTGGTGTTTGTATCCCGTTCGGATGCAGGCATGGTGTTGCGCCTGTTTGAACAGGAAGTGCCTGAAATTCAGGATGGTACGGTATCGATTCAGGCCATTGCCCGTGATCCGGGTTCGCGCAGCAAGATTGCCGTGATTTCCACTGACCCCGCGGTAGACCCGGTGGGAGCCTGTGTCGGTATGCGTGGAGCACGTGTTCAGGCTGTAGTTAATGAGCTGCATGGCGAAAAAATCGATATTATTGAATGGACTGATGACTCTGCTGCCTTTGTGATTAATGCACTGGCACCGGCAGAAATTGAACGTGTATTGGTGGATGAATCCAGTAATACGATTGAAGTGGCTGTCAGCGAAGAGAATCTGGCCATTGCCATTGGCCGGCGTGGCCAGAATGTACGTCTGGCTTCCGAGCTATCCGGCTGGAAAATCGAATTGATGAGTACAGGTGAGGAGAAAGAGCGACGCCATGAGGAAATCTCCAAGGCACGCATGATCTTCCAGGAAGGTCTGGATGTGGATGAAGATTTTGCTTCTGTGCTGGTAAATGAAGGCTTCTACAGCATGGAAGAGCTAGCTTATTGTGATGTGGCTGATATCGCGGGTATCGAAGGACTTGATGCTGAAGTGGCTACAGAATTGCAGAATCGTGCTCGGAATACATTGCTTGATCAGGCTTTGCAGAAAAACTCCGAAGATGCGGGTGAATCTGCCGTATCTTTACTTGATCTGAGCGGAATGACACGCGAGATCGCTGAACAGCTGGCTGCCCGTGATATGGTGAGCGTGGAAGCGCTGGCTGATGCAGCAATCGATGAGATTGAAGATATTGAGGGCTTGAGCCGTGAACAAGCGGAAGCATTGATTCTTGCCGCCCGTGAAGCCGCTGGCTGGTTTGACTGAGTCAAGGCTTGAGTCGGATCATGCTTGTAAGCTGATCCGCTCCCGGTCGCCACTCAGACGTTGCATGATCTGCCGGACATCATTCCCCAAGCAGGAGATGTTACGTCTTGTGGTGGATAGTGACGGTGAAATTTGGCCGGATGTGTTGCAAAAGGCGCCCGGTCGGGGTGTATATCATTGTATGCGTGAGACTTGCCTGGCTGAAATGAACGATAAAAGGCTGCAGTCACTGAAAGCGAAATTCAGGGTAAATCTGCCGCAACAGGAACGTTTGCGGCAGCGTATGGTATCCATGCTGGAACAACAACTGAAGCGGATGTTTACGCGTC
>CAZWWF010000017.1:0-15152 GCA_964636805.1 uncultured Zetaproteobacteria bacterium | reverse complement strand
AGCGAATGCCGGCACTGGCTGCAGCATGGGATGCTTCAGAGAAGGACAGTGTGTTAATTGGGCCGGCTCGAAATAAAGGCGTTGATCTTGTTCCGGCAAAATCTACCGACAAGTTTGAACTGGATGTGGTCAGCCGTTACTCATTCTATCGTGAAGGTATGTGGGCTCGCGCATCCGATTTACTCAGTGAAGCGGGTTCCATTCACGCCATGGATGATGTGCTGGTACATCCGGATACGTTGACTGTTCTGGGTCTTTCTGCCGGTGAACATACCGTGCGTACGTTCCTTGGCGAAGCAGTTTACCAAGTGGGTGTGCGAGAAGATGTCAGTCCTGGCGTACTGTTTGTCGCCAAGCGGGGTGTGGGTGGCGATTTGTCGGATGTTAGTGCTGCCTCCATTAAAGGGGGAACCCAATGAGTGGAGTTGATATGGCCATTCAGGCCGGAATCTGGGCGCTGGAAATCCTTGCGATTGCTGTTCCGATAGCGCTGTCTGTTGCTTATATCACCTATTTTGAGCGGCGTATAATTGGTTGGATACAGGTGCGGAAGGGTTGTAACCGGGTTGGTCCGGCCGGATTGTTACAGCCTCTGGCTGATGGCCTGAAACTGTTTTTGAAAGAGACGATTATTCCCGCCCGAGCCAATAAGCTTCTGTTTGTCGGGGCTCCGATTCTGGCTCTGACGCCGGCGTTGATAGCATTTGCTGTGGTGCCATTTGGTGAAACCTCGTTGTTCGGCCTGTGGGACAAGCCGCATGTGATGGCTATCGCCCATCTGAATGTCGGGCTGCTGTATATCATGGCAATTTCATCGTTGTCCGTGTACGGGTTCCTGATGGCAGGTTGGGCGTCCAACTCCAAATACGCCATCATGGGTTCAATTCGTACAACCTGTCAGATGATTTCCTATGAAATTGCCATGGGCTTTGGCCTTGTAACCGTGATGATGCTGGCCGGCTCTCTTGATCTGGCTGACATCGTGCATGCGCAGCAGGGAGGTCTTTTGCACTGGTATATGATCCCTTTGTTCCCGATTTTGCTGGTCTTTTTTATCTCGGGTTGTGCTGAAGCGGGTCGTACGCCGTTTGATCTGACTGAAACCGAGGAACTGGTGGCTGGTTATCATGTCGAATATTCAGGCATGTGGTTCGCCACATTCTCGCTGGCTGAATATGGTGCCATGATATTGATCAGCCTGATGACCTCAATTTTGTTTCTCGGTGGCTGGTATGCGCCGATTCCAGCCCTGGATATTATTCCGGGCACGGTCTGGTTGCTGGGTAAAACCGCTTTTCTGATTTTTGTGTTTATCTGGTTCCGGGCCACTTTTCCGCGTTATCGCTATGATCAAATGATGCGGCTGGGCTGGAAAATTTTCCTGCCGTGGACCCTGGGCTGGATTTTTGTCGTCGGTGTGTTCATTTATACACCCGGACTCGATGGCATCATTAATTTCTGGCTGGCGTGGAGGTAAGTAAATGCTGAAACGTGCATTCAAGACCTGGTTCCTGTGGGAATTGCTGATCGGTTTGTCAGTAACGGGTCGTTATCTGTTCAAGAAGAAGATTACGGTAGAATATCCGGAAGAGAAAACATGGTTGTCACCGCGTTTTCGTGGTCTGCATGCGCTGCGCCGCTATGAGTCCGGCGAGGAGCGCTGTATTGCCTGCAAGTTGTGCGAAGTGGTTTGTCCGGCGCTGGCCATTACCATCGAGTCGGAAGAACGCGATGACGGTTCACGCCGCACTACCCGTTACGATATCGATATGACCAAGTGCATTTACTGTGGTTTTTGTCAGGAAGCCTGTCCGGTTGATGCGATTGTCGAGACGCAGGAGTTTGAATATGCAACCGAAACGCGTGGTGAACTTTATTACACCAAGGATATGTTACTGGCCAATGGCGATCGATATGAGCCGCAGATTGCAGCGAATCTCGCTGCTGATGCACGCTACAGTTGATTAAGGATAGGGAGGGGTAATGCTCGAAACCGTATTTTTCAACCTGTTTGGCGGGCTATCAATCCTGGCCGGAATGGGCGTTGTACTGTCGCGCAATACGATGCATTCGGTGCTGTTCCTGATCTTATGTTTCTTTAATGCAGCCGGCCTATTTTTTATGCTCGATGCCGAGTTTCTGGGCGTTATCCTGATCCTGATTTATGTCGGAGCGGTGATGGTGCTGTTCATGTTTGTGATCATGATGCTGGAAGTGAATGTAGCGAAACTGAAAGAGGGCGTGGTGCAATATCTGCCTCTGGGCGGCATGATTGCTGTATTATTGTTGATCGAATTTGTGGCTGCTTCCAGTTCAGGCGTGTTTGCGCAGGGTGACAAGGCAGTTGCTGAACATTTTGGCCGGGAGGTCAACAATACGGCGGAGATCGGCCAGATCCTGTACACGAAGTATTTGCTCGGATTTGAGATTGCGGCAATTATCCTGCTCGTTGCGCTGGTAGGTGCAATTGTGCTGACAATCCGCAACCGCAAAGATGCGAAATACCAGAACATCAATGCACAGGTGAAAGTACGTCGCGAAGATAGGATTCGCAAGGTGAGGATGTAATGGTTGGATTGTCTGAGTACCTGATTGTCGGCGCAGCGCTGTTTTCGCTTGGCGTGATCGGTCTGTTCCTGAACCGCAAGAATGTGATCACTATCCTGATGTGTATCGAGTTAATGCTGCTGGCCGTGAACATCAATCTGGTTGCATTTTCACATTTCCTGAATGATTTGTCCGGACAGATTTTTGTGTTTTTTGTGTTGACTGTGGCGGCTTGTGAAGTGGCTGTCGGATTGGCGATTCTGGTGAGTTTCTACCGTCTGCGTGGATCGATTGAAGTCGAAGATATCAACACGTTGCAGGGTTAAGGGGGAGCACAGGTGCAAGAAATGACACTGAATACAACAGAACTGCTCGCCATTCCCGGCTTGCCGCTGCTTGCCGCTTTGCTTGCCGGCCTGTTTGGCTGGGCTTTGAAAGAGAAACTATCTCATCTGATTACATCCGGCGCGGTTATTGTTTCGGCGCTGTTGTCTATACATGTATTTATGCAGGTGCTGGATGGTGCTTCATTCTACGGTAACTACTGGACCTGGATAATTTCCGGCGATTTTGTTGTCCCCGTCGGCATGATGGTTGACCAGTTAACGGCTCTTATGATGCTGGTTGTCACTATCGTGTCTGCCTGTGTGCATATCTATACCATCGGTTATATGCATGGTGATCCGGGATATTCACGCTTTTTCTCTTATATTTCGGCATTTACATTTTCCATGCTGGTGTTGGTCATGGGTAACAGTTTCTTTACCCTGTTTTTCGGTTGGGAAGCAGTGGGGCTGTTTTCTTATCTGCTGATCGGTTTCTGGTATAAACGTGAAAGTGCCAATTATGCAGCGCTCAAGGCTTTTATTGTCAACCGAATCGGAGATTTCGGTTTTCTGATCGGCGTTCTGGCGATCTGGTTCTACTTCGGTAGCGTCGATTATAAAACTGTGTTTGATATGGTGCCGGGTTTTGTTGAAAAGGGCATCACATTGGATTTCATGGATTGGCAGATCAGCGCCATTACATTTATTTGCCTGGCTTTGTTTGTGGGGGCGATGGGTAAATCCGGTCAGGTGCCGCTGCATGTGTGGCTTCCTGATTCCATGGAGGGTCCGACTCCGATTTCTGCTTTGATCCATGCCGCAACCATGGTAACTGCCGGTGTGTTTATGGTGGCTCGTCTGTCGCCGATGTTTGAATACTCAGAGGTTGCACTGGCGGCAGTGGTACTGGTTGGGGCTACCACAGCCTGGTTATGCGCTACAATTGGTCTGGTTCAAAACGATATCAAACGCGTTATTGCCTATTCTACCTGTTCGCAACTGGGATATATGTTTGTGGCCTGCGGCGTATCGGCTTATTCGGTGGGGATCTTCCATCTGATGACGCATGCTTTCTTTAAGGCTCTGCTGTTCCTGGCAGCTGGCTCGGTGATTCATGCGGTGATGGCAAATCAGGATATTCGCAAGATGGGGCAGTTACGTAAATATATGCCGATTACCTATATCACCATGTTTATTGCGGCGCTGGCCTTATCAGGCGTGCCGCCATTTGCCGGATTCTGGTCCAAGGATTTGATTATCGAGGCGACTATGGTGCGTGAGATGGGATGGGTTGGTGATTTCGCCTCATTTGCGGTGCTGACGGCAGTGTTTATGACAGCCTTCTACACCTTTCGCATGTTTTTCCTGACGTTCCATAATTCGGATCGAGTGCCGGCGGAAGTGAAATCACATGTGCATGAATCGCCCAAGGTCATCACAATTCCGCTGATGATATTGGCAGTAGGTGCGCTGGCTGCTGGTGCGTGGGGTGTGATGGTGCTGGACATTGCCAATCCTGAAGTGGTGAACGGTTATTTCGGCAACTCATTGTTTGTACTTGATGCACATAATCCGCTGAAAATGATTGCCGAAGAAGGTGAGCATGGCATGTTCCACTTTTTGCTTTCCATGCCGTTCTGGCTCGCTATAGGCGGTATTAGCCTTGCATATGCCATGTATTACCGTGAAACGGCACTGCCGGAAAAAATGGTTGCGATATCGCCTGCGATACACAAATTCCTGCTTAATAAATGGTACTGGGATGAGTTGTACGAAAAGATATTCATTCAGCCAGCCCAGCGACTCGGTAACTTCTTCTGGAAGTCTGGCGACCTGGCCATGATTGACAAGGGTATGATTCACGGTGGCATCGTGGATTCGATTATGTCCGGCGCTGCGCGCATGCGTGCAATGCAGACCGGCATGGTATTTCATTATGCATTTGCGATGGTGATTGGCGTCTTCGGATTCCTGACCTATCTGATGTTGAACGGTTAAGGGGAGAGAAGGACGATGGATTTAAACAACGTCATGGACTTTCCAATCCTGTCGCTAAGTATCTTCTTGCCGACGCTGGGAGCGCTTGTAATCTGGTTGTTTGTGCGCGGCGATAATGCTGTGCGCTGGGCTGCTCTGAGTGTTTCGATTGCAACCTTCCTGGTGACCTTGCCGCTGGCGTTGCAATTTGATACCGGTACGGCACACATGCAGTTCGAGGAGTTCTCTCCCTGGATCAGCGCATTCAATATTAATTATCAGCTTGGTGTGGATGGTATATCGATGCCATTTATACTGTTGACCAGTCTGCTGACCGTGGTGTGTATTGTCTCAGCATGGACATGTATTCAGACCCGTGTAAAAGAATATATGATCGCCTTCCTGATTCTGGAAACGACACTGATTGGCGTGTTCTGCGCGCTGGATGCGATTCTGTTTTACTTCTTCTGGGAAGCGATGCTGATTCCGATGTATCTGATCATCGGAATCTGGGGCGGCAAGAACCGTGTTTACGCCACGATTAAGTTCTTCCTGTATACGCTGGCAGGCTCTGTACTGATGCTGATCGCGGTGCTGGCTATGTATTTCGAGGCCGGCCACACATTCAGTTTGTTGGTGTTCATGGATTATCCGTTTGATTTTACATGGCAGTTCTGGATATTTATTGCCTTCTTCATTGCCTTTGCCGTGAAAGTGCCGATGTGGCCAGTGCACACCTGGTTGCCGGATGCGCATACGGAAGCACCGACCGCTGGCTCGGTGATTCTGGCCGGTATCCTGTTGAAGATGGGGGCGTATGGTTTCCTGCGCTTCTCTTTGCCGATGCTGCCGGACGCCTCCCAATATTTTGTACCCTTCATTGTGACGTTATCACTGGTGGCGATCATTTATATCTCGCTGGTGGCGATGATGCAGACGGATATGAAACGTCTGATTGCCTATTCATCGATTGCGCATATGGGCTTTGTGACGCTGGGTACATTTATGTTTACACAGGTGGCTCTGGAAGGCGCGGTAATTGGTATGATTTCGCATGGTTTTGTAGCCGCTGCCCTGTTCCTGTGTGTTGGGGTGATGTACGACCGCTTGCATACGCGCGAAATCGGTGATTATGGCGGTGTGGTGAATGTGATGCCGGTGTTTGCTGCCGTGATGATGTTTTTCTGTATGGCCAATGTGGCGTTGCCGGGCGCATCGGCATTTATTGGCGAAATCATGGTATTGATCGGAACGTTTGAAGCAAATCCGGTATATTTGGGCATGTCCACCAAGTGGGTGGCCATTGCAGCGGCAACCAGTGTGATACTGTCAGCCTGTTATACATTATGGATGTATAAACGTGTGATTATGGGTGATCTGATCAAGGATAGCGTCAAAACCATGCAGGACATGAATATGCGTGAGTTCGGCTATTTCGTTCCGTTGATTATGCTGACGTTGTGGATTGGTTTCTATCCCCTTCCTGTGCTGGATTATTTGCATGTCTCCGTATCCCATTTGGTTGATCAGGCAACAACAAGCAAGCTGGCTGCAGCTGCACTGGCACAGGCGGCACCTGCGCTTGATGCAGTACACCATTGAAGGAAGTAAATCATGGCTAATGTGACATTCCCGTTTCCGTTTCCAGATCATCTGATCGTCCTGCTGCCTGAAATAATCGTGGCTGTGCTGGCCATGGCGTTATTGCTGGTGGATCTTTTTATATCCAAAGAAAACAAGGTGTGGACAGCTTATCTGGCGATTGTATCTATCGTGATCGCTGCGTTTGCCACATTGCAGTTATCGTCTGGTGAAACTGTTCATGCATTCTATGGTTTTTTCGTATTTGATCCGTTTTCAGCATATTGTAAATTGTTGATCTATGTTGCTACAGCCATTGCGATGGTGATTTCTATCGATTATATGAAAGATGAGGAAAATATCGGTGAATACTATGTGCTGATGTTGTTTGCCATGTTGGGTATGATGTTGATGGCATCAGCAACCAATTTTATCATCATGTACCTTGGCATGGAGTTGATGGCTTTGAGTGTGTATGTGCTGGTGGCCTATCAGCGGGAAGTGCTGCGTGCCAATGAAGCAGCACTCAAGTATTTTATTTTAGGCTCACTTTCATCGGCGATGCTGCTCTATGGCATCACATTCCTGTATGGTGTCACCGGCAGCTTTGATTTTGTAGATGTGGGCAATGCGCTGGCAAACGCCGATAGTAATGCACACAGTGCTGTTCTGCTTGGACTGGTATTTCTGTTGGCAGGGCTTGGTTTTAAAATTTCACTGGCGCCATTCCATATGTGGACACCGGATGCTTATGAAGGCGCGCCTACGCCAATCACGGCATTTATGTCGGTTGCACCCAAAGTCGCTGGATTTGCGATTATTATCCGTGTGATGGTGGATGCATTGCCAGCCGTACAGCTTGAATATACAGCAATTCTGACCGGTATGGCGATATTGACCATGGCAGTAGGCAACCTGGCAGCCATTGCCCAGCGCAATATCAAGCGCATGTTGGCTTATTCAACAGTTGGCCATGTCGGTTTTGTGATACTTGGTGTGATTGCGGGCAATGCCAATGGTTATGCCGGGATTCTGGTCTATCTGTCTATTTATCTGGTTATGACCATGGGAGTGTTTGCCATTATTATTATGATGCGCAGAGAAGGCATTCAGGGTGAATTGCTAGATGATTTTGCCGGTTTATCAAAAGTGCGGCCCGGTTATGCGCTGGCCATGGCGATATTTTTGTTCTCACTTGGCGGCATCCCCTTTCTGGCCGGTTTCTGGGCCAAATATGCGGTGTTTATCGCTGCTGTAGAGGCAGGCCATTTGTATCTGGTGTTGTATGCACTTTTATTCTCCGCAGTCGGAGCCTTTTATTATATTCGTGTTGTGAAATATATTTATTTTGATACAGAACGTGTGGCGTTTAATCTGGTTGAGAGTCGAGCCATGCAGACAACAGTCGTGGTGATGGCGCTTGCCGTGGTGGCGCTGGGTATTTACCCGGATCCATTGATGGATTTATGCAAGCAGGCATTGGCCGGGCTGGTATAGCCACTGATTTTGTTACTGGATAGCGATTAGTAATAAGCTGAAAAAAATGGACGGCAAAAAATGCGGTTGAAAACGGACGAACACGCCGCTACAATGCGCCTCGCACAAGTTGAGGGGGATGGGGATTAGCAAGCAAGTCTCATTTCAATCGACTGAGGGCTTAATGTCACTGAAAAATGGCTCTGCCTTGAGAAGTATATTAAGACAGCAGTTGTTGATTGGTGCATTCGGTTTTATTGCACTCGTATCTTTTAGTCAGATGTTGTACGGCATATCCTTTTTCTTTGGCGTGCTGGTGATGGCAGTAAATGGCTGGTGGTTGGCGAAGCGGTTCGATAAGACTGCCGGGCTGAGTGCAGAGTCCAGTCAGCGATCTCTGTATGCAGGGGCCGCAGTCCGGTTTTTAGCGTTGCTGGCAGGCTTGATGCTGGCGCATCTGATTGGGTTTCATTTACTGCTGGTTGCGGCAGGGATGTTTGTAGCGCAAGCGGTTGTGTTTGTATCTGCGCTGGTAATGTTTGGAAAGAACAGTGTTTAGCGCAATCAGGATTATGGAAGAATACCAAGGAGACGGTTTTGGCTGAGCAGAGTCACGAAGGCGGAATTGCAGGTCATCTGCATTACTGGACCCTCAAGTTTGATGAGTCCAATCCGTTTATGCAAATTCATTTGGATACCATGCTTGTTTCGATTGTAGTGGCTGGAGGCATGTTTATATTTGCGCTTTGGCTGAAGGGCAGGCTGGTTGAAGGTGCTCCGAGCGGCGCCCAGAACTTTATGGAGTCGGTGGTTGGCTTTATTGATGACACGGTGAAGGATAACTTCCCGGTTAACAATCCATTGATTGCCCCGCTTGCATTTACCATCTTTATGTTTATCGCTCTGGTGAATACCATTGATATCTTGCCGGCCTTTCTTCTGGGTAATATTGCGCACCTGTTCGGAGTCGAGCACTTCCGTCCTGTGCCCACCAACGATTTGAACCTGCCGGCTGCGATGGCGGTATCTGTGTTTGCTTTGGTTCTGTATTACGAGTTCAAGCTCAAGCCGGTTCACTTTATGAAAGAACTGGTCATGGAACCGTTTACCAATCTAGTTCCCGGCTTCCTGAAGCCAATCGTGATGCCGATTAATCTGATACTCAAACTGGTTGAAGAAGTGGCCAAGCCATTGAGCCTTTCCTTCCGACTGTTCGGTAATATGTTTGCCGGCGAGGTTATTTTCTTGCTGATTGCATTCCTGTTGCTCAGTGGCGGCCCGGTCAGCATGGCTGCAGGCTTCTTTGTGGGTCTGGGCTGGACGATGTTTCACCTGTTTATCGGCCTGTTGCAGGCATTTATTTTCATGATTCTGACTGTGGTGTATTTATCCATTGCGCACCAGCCAGTTGAACACTAATTATTTATAACGAAAGGAGTATATAAATATGGACGCTACAACTATCATTACAGCTGCATCTGCTATTTCAGTCGGTGTCATTCTTGCTGCTGCAGGCCTCGGTTCTGCAATCGGCTGGGGTCTCATCTGCTCAAAAACTCTGGAAGGTATCTCCCGCCAACCGGAAATGCGCCCGCAGCTGATGTTTAACATGTTCATCTTTGCAGGTTTGATGGAATCATTTCCGTTCATCATCATGGCATTCGCTCTGTGGTTCCTGTTCGCCAACCCGTTCCTGGGCTAATTGAAAAAAGAACAACGAACTAAAGAGGAGGTCGTATGAGTATTGACCTGACATTTATCGGTCAGATTGTAGTTTTCCTGACGCTGGTGTATCTGATGCGGAAACATCTGTACGGGCCGATGTCCGAACTGATGGATGCCCGTGCTCAAAAGATTGCTGACGGACTGGCGGCTGCAGATGCCGGTATGGAAGCCAGAGCAAAGGCCGAAGAAGAAATTGCCGAGCAAATGAAAGAGGCTCGCGCCAAAGCTGCTGATATCCTGGCTTCTGCTGAGAAGCGTGCTGCCGAGATTGGTGAAGAAGCTGTGCTGAGAGCGCGCGCGGATGCAGAAGGCATCATTGATGCCGCTCGCGAAGAAGTAAATGCCGAGCTGGGACGTGCACGTCAGATTCTGCGTGAAGAAGTGGCTGATATTGCCATGCTTGCAGCGGAACGCGTGGTGGAAACTGAACTGGATGCCAAACGTCATGCCAAGCTGATTGACGGTATTGTCAGTGCCGGATTTGGTAACGCATGAGCACGTCGCAGATTTCACGCCGTTATGCAGCGGCCCTATTTGAGTTGATCAATGAAGGGTGCAGGATTCAAAAAGACCTTGCCAGAGTATCTGCGGTAGCTGCCAATGACGAAGTCAATGCGGTGCTTTCATCTCCTGAGTATCCCGCCGAACTGAAACGTAATGTCATCGTTGAAGCTGCAGGAGGCAGGGTGAATGCTGAAGTCGATCGACTGGTGATGATGCTGGCGGAACGCAACAAGGCGACCTTGCTGCCTGAAATCAATTCACAGGTTGAAATGATGATTCACCAGGCTGAAAGCCAGGTGGATGCAGAAGTCACTGTTGCAACTGCAATCAATAAGGCGACTCAGGACAAGTTATCCAAAGCCCTGGCAGCCTCCACAGGTAAAAAAGTGAGTCTTTCGGTGTTAGAGGATCAGTCCATCCTGGGTGGTATGATTATTCGCATTGGGGATCGTAAAATAGATTATTCGTTGCGTACGAAGCTGGCCGGCCTGCGCCGTGTTTTGGCATCATAAGCAACAGACTGAGTATATGAAAAAAATTACGCGCTTGCATGATTCTTTTCTGCACATGATATCAGTGTCATGTATAGAAAAAGTCCATGCGCGTTCGAGGGAATGATAATGAAGCTCGATACTGCAGAAATTAGTTCAATTATTAAAGAACAGATCAAAGGCTTTGAAGCCAGTGCGGCTGACGCCAATGTCGGCCGTATCATCTCCGTGGGTGATGGCGTGGCGCGTGTGCACGGCTTGTCCGGTGCGATGTCAGGTGAAATGCTTGAGTTCAGCAATGGTATCAGGGGCATGGTGCTTAATCTCGAAGAGGACAGCGTTGGAGCTGTGATCTTTGGTGAGTTTACAACATTGTCAGAAGGCGATGAAGTGAAATGCACCGGTAAGATTTTTGAAGTTCCGGTTGGTCCGGAACTGAAAGGCCGTGTGGTGAATGCACTTGGTCAGCCCATTGATGGAAAAGGCCCAATTAACGCTACAGCATTTGATGCAGTGGAGAAAATCGCACCCGGCGTGATTGAACGTAAATCAGTCGATCAGCCTTTACAGACCGGCATCAAATCTATTGACTCCATGGTACCTGTTGGACGTGGTCAGCGTGAATTGATTATTGGTGACCGTCAGACCGGCAAAACTGCGATTGCGATTGATACCATCATTAACCAGAAAGACACCGGTGTTACCTGTATCTATGTTGCCGTTGGGCAGAAGGCCTCGACTGTAGCAACTGTCGTACGCACATTGAAAGAGCATGGTGCTCTAGATAACACCATTATCGTGGCTGCATCTGCATCCGAATCTGCCGCACTGCAATATATTGCACCGTATGCCGGTTGCACCATGGGTGAATATTTCCGGGATCGCGGTGAAGATGCGCTGATTGTGTATGATGACTTGACCAAGCAGGCATGGGCTTATCGCCAGGTTTCCCTGATTCTCCGTCGTCCTCCGGGTCGCGAAGCATATCCTGGTGATGTGTTCTATCTGCACTCACGTTTGCTGGAGCGCGCGTCACGTGTTGACGAGAAATATGTTGAAAAATTTACCAACGGTGAAGTGACAGGGAAAACAGGTTCACTGACCGCATTGCCAATTATTGAAACTCAGGAAGGCGATGTTTCTGCATTCGTTCCTACCAATGTCATCTCGATTACTGACGGTCAGATTTTCCTGGAAACCAGTCTGTTTAATTCAGGTCAACGCCCGGCTATTAACGCAGGCCTGTCGGTATCTCGTGTGGGTGGTGCCGCGCAGACCAAGGCGATGAAAAAAGTCGGTGGTGGTCTGCGTCTGGATCTGGCCCAGTATCGTGAGCTGGCTGCATTTGCCCAGTTTGCTTCTGATCTGGATGCGGCGACACGTCAGCAAATTGAACGTGGTAAACGTGGCATGGAAGTGCTCAAGCAGGATGAGAACAATCCACAGTCTGTAGCTGAGATGACAGCCATTCTGTATGCATTGAACAACGGTGACCTGGATGATGTCGCGGTAAACAAGGTTGTTGCATTTGAAAAGGCCTATCTGGCGAATTTGAATTCAGTACACTCCACGCTGATGGAAGGATTGAATGCAACTCCAGCACTGAATGAGCAGGTAGAAGAAGGTTTGCAGAATGCAATGGCAGACTTCAAATCTACCGGCACATACTAAGTAGAAGGGATTCGATATGGCTTCTGCCAAGGAAATACGCAACCAGATCAAGGCGATCCAGAACACTGGTAAAATAACCAAGGCGATGGAGATGGTTGCCGCCTCCAAGATGCGCAAGGCGCAGGACCGTGTGGTGACAGCGCGTGCTTATTCCGAGGGTATTCTCCGGGTTGTCGGGCACTTGATGAGTGCGCATCCGGAATATAAACATCCATTTCTGGTTGAACGCGACGAGATCAAAAAAGTAGGCGTGATTGTCATTACTACGGACAAAGGCCTGTGTGGCGGTTTGAACACCAACGCATTGAAAAAAGCTCTGGGACTGATGAAGAAACAGGAAGCTGATGTGGAAGTGTTCACCATTGGGCGTCGTGCAGGTATGTTCATGCGGCGTATTGGAGCCCCGATTATTGGCGTTGCCGAGAATGTACCTGATGTCCCGGAACTGTCCGATATTATCGGCTTGATTACCCTGGCTATTGAAAAGTATATGAAGGGTGACATTGATGCTGTTCACCTGGTTTATTCCGAGTTTGTCAATACCATGACTCAAACGCCTGTAAGCATGCGTCTGATGCCATGCCCGTTACCGGAAGAAGAAAAACATGGCTATTGGGATTATTTGTACGAGCCGGAAGCGAAAGAAGTACTTGAAGGCGTACTGCGTCGGTATGTTGAATCATTGGTCTATCATGCCTTGCTGGAAAACAAGGCATGTGAACAGTCAGCACGTATGGTTGCAATGAAAGCTGCTACAGATAATGCGAAAGATATCGTCAAGGATCTCAGTATTACATATAACAAGGCTCGACAGGCCGCTATTACGCAGGAATTGGCAGAAATCTGTGCCGGTGCTGCAGCAGCTGGCTAAAATTAATGAAACAGTTAAGATATTCAGGAGAGGTCAGAAAATGAGTACAGGTACTATTGTCCAGGTAATCGGTCCGGTAGTGGATATCCGCTTCAATGCTGGCAAACTGCCAAAAATTTATAATGCGCTTTTGATGAGCGATCCAAAGTTGACGCTGGAAGTACAGCAGCACCTCGGTGATAACTGTGTGCGTGCGATTGCGATGGGCACCACCGATGGTTTGAAACGAGGTATGGAAGTTTCCGACACCGGTGCTGCGATCAAGGTGCCTGTAGGTCAGGCTACACTGGGTCGTATTATGAATGTGTTGGGCGAGGGCATCGACTTTGAAGGTGAAGAAGTCAAGGCTGATGAGTTCAATGAAATTCACCGTGCTGCACCCAGCTTTGAAGAACTGGCACCTTCATCTGAAATTCTGGAAACAGGCATCAAGGTGATCGACTTGATCGCACCGATTGCCAAGGGCGGTAAAGTTGGCCTGTTCGGCGGCGCTGGTGTTGGCAAGACCGTCAACATGATGGAATTGATCAACAACATCGCCAAGGCACACGGTGGTTTCTCCGTATTCGCCGGTGTGGGTGAACGCACCCGTGAAGGCAACGATTTCTATTATGAAATGAAGGAATCCAACGTACTCGATAAAGTGGCGCTTGTATATGGTCAGATGAACGAGCCTCCGGGAAATCGTCTTCGCGTAGCTCTGACCGGTTTGACTATGGCTGAGTATTTCCGTGATGAAGGCCGTGACGTGTTGATCTTTATCGATAATATCTACCGTTATTCACTGGCCGGTGTGGAAGTGTCTGCACTGCTGGGCCGTATGCCGTCAGCTGTGGGTTATCAACCGAATCTGGCTGAAGAAATGGGCCGTTTGCAGGAACGCATTGCTTCCACCAAGACAGGATCCATCACGTCTGTTCAGGCCGTTTATGTGCCTGCTGATGATTTGACCGATCCGGCACCTGCTACGACGTTCGCCCATCTGGACTCAACCATTGTGCTGTCCCGTTCGATTGCAGAACTGGGTATTTATCCTGCCATTGACCCGCTGGATTCATCTTCCCGTCAGCTTGATCCGAAAGTGGTTGGTAATGAACACTATGAGGTAGCTCAGGGTGTTCAGCAGACCCTGCAGCGTTATAAAGAATTGCAGGACATCATTGCTATTTTGGGTATGGATGAATTGTCTGACGAGGACAAGCAGCTGGTTGCTCGTGCGCGCAAGATTCAGCGCTTCCTATCACAGCCGTTCCATGTTGCTGAAGTATTCACTGGTTCCCCTGGTGTGTATGCCAAGAAAGAAGAGACCATTAAATCGTTCAAGGGCATTCTGGCCGGTGAATATGATCACATGCCTGAGCAGGCATTCTATATGGTCGGCGGTATCGAAGAAGCTGTTGCAAAAGCCGAAAAGATGGCGGCTAAGGGCTAATGGCTGCTACCATGCAAGTACTGGTCGCTACAGTTGAACGCGAAGTTTACCGCGGCGAAGCTGAATTCCTGGTTGCTCCCGGGGTTGCCGGCGAACTTGGAATTATGCCCAAGCATACACCGCTGATCAGTTCACTGGCATCCGGTGAGCTACGCATCACCAATGGTGATACTGTGGATGAAGTTTTTGTATCCGGTGGCTTTATTGAAGTTCAACCGGATATGATCACCGTGCTATCCGATTCAGCCGAACGCGCTGTTGATATTGATGAAGCTGCTGCTATTGAGGCTGAACGAAAAGCAAAAGAGATGCTTGATTCGCGCAATGAAGATATTGATTATGCCAGAGCAGAAGCTGAACTGGCGATGATGACGGCACGTCTGATGTGGCTGAAGAAGAAAAAGAAAAAATAGTACACGCGCATTTTTATCGCAGGGCCGCACGTGTTGCGGCCCTTTTATTATTGAACCGGTTTTATTGTAAAACCGGCTATTGTATCAACAAACTGCATTCATAGTTTTATCTGCTATAATCAGCTTCATTATTTTTTA
>CAZWWF010000016.1:8361-15155 GCA_964636805.1 uncultured Zetaproteobacteria bacterium | reverse complement strand
GCATACCGGCCAGCGTGCTCTCACCCTGAATGCTGTCATAAATTTCATAGATACGAAGACGACGGGAAACAGTGATGGTCAGTTCTCCGGTGTTATATCTGGATTGTTGTTCTGTGTTCTTCCCAAAGCCTTTCGAGCCTGCTCCGCCAGATCTGAATCGGCATGATCACGAATTAAACGTTTGTAGTACAAGGCGGACTGCTGCCAGTGATTCTGGGATTCCGAGATCTGACCCAGCTTGAGCAAAGCGGCAGCATGCTTGACACTATCCGGATAGTGATCTGCTACATATTTAAATGCATTCAGTGCCCGGTAATAATCGTGCTGGGCAAAACGTGTCTCACCCAGCCAATACCAGGCCTGATCGGAATATTCGCCATTCGGATATAAATCCAGCTGCTTGTTGAATGCATTGGCGGCTTCATCGTAACGGCCACTTTTCCACGCCAGATAAGCAGCGGTATAGGCGTTCTTTTCCGCTTCAAGCAATGCAGCCTTGTCGGCTTTGGGGGAAGCAGATGACAGACCGGAGCCCAGCCCTTTCGCCATTATGGCATGGTGTCTCTGATCCGAGTTAATCATTGCTCTCTGTTCTGGTGAAACACTTTTTTTTGTCTCAGCCTTTTTGACCGACTGCCTGTGGCGTGAGCGATCAATACGGCTGGATATTGCCTTCAGCTGGGCCTGTTGGGATTGATACAGGTTTTCCAGTTTTCCTATTCGATCCAGAATCTCGTTCAGGGCAGAAGCTTGCTGCTGATCCGCCAGTTCGGATTGGATCTGCCTGGCACGCAGTTGTTCAATAGAATCGTTGATTTGCTGTTTTTCCTGAACTCTGGCCTGTTCCATGGCGATCTGCTTTTCTTTGCTGGCGCAGCCATTTAACCCAAGAGCACACAACAAAACGACGGCCACCGGATAAACCAGTGGCCGCCTCACAGATTTACAGTTATTACATTTAACGGGTGACAATATCACCACGACGATTCTGAGCCCAGCAGGCTTCGCCAGATCCCTGGCATACTGGGCGTTCTTCACCAAATGATACTGTATCAACGCGGCTGGAGCTAACGCCTCGAGAACTCAGATAATCACGAATACTATCGGCACGACGCTGGCCCAGTGCCAGATTATACTCACGGCTACCGCGTTCGTCGCAATTACCTTCAATAGTAATATTAATACTTGCATTGGCATTCAACCATTCAGCATATCCATCCAGCGTTGCGCGAGCCGCTGCATCCAAATCTGAACTGTCAAAAGCAAAATACACCGAATTCGATGATGGTTTCTGAACTTTGGCTGATTCCACAGGGCTAACCGTCTGTGCCGGCTTGGCTGATGAAGTATCTGTAACCTCTACTTTCTTGGAACACCCGGCAAACAGCATTGCTGCTGATACCATAGCAATCAAGAGAACTTGTTTGGTTGTACGTGTTGTTTCCATATTTTCCTCCCTTTGTGCATCTAGTTTCGTGCATCTGATTGAGACGTATTGTGACACCAGTATGCTTTCAGTCAACCATCTAACATAACTTTTTACTCTTTTATGCTCCGGCTTTAATCTGGGTTACGCGTAAATGATGTTTCACCGATACCTGGTTCTTCGTTCGATGATCCTGTTTGGAACTTCATGGCTGTAATTTCAATTCACATGATATGATTGAGAACAGCTGATTTATTACAGAATGCAAATAAAATAAGGCGCACGGAAGCACTGGCACATCAGCGCTTCCTTAGCGTTTCATAAGGGCATGATACGAATTAATGACGTGACCAGGCAGGGTCTGAGGCATCAATGGCCGGCGATGTGATTGGCTCCGACTTACCGCCCCAGCTCGGTACGCGGTAGATGCGGCGAATATTATGTTCTTCAGCAGAATACAGCAGCATCTGACCATTGGGAGCCCATGATGGTGACTCAATGCGTTTACCTGTAGCCAGATAACGGATATCCGAACCATCCGGATGTACTGTTGCCACTGCAAAAGACCAGTTTTTTAACGAAATCATCGCAATCCGGTCACCCGTGGGAGACCAGACAGGCGATGTATTATAATTGCCCGTTGTGCTCACCAGCTCAGCCTTGCCACCTGATAATGCTTTGCGATATATCTGTGGCTTGCCACTTCGATTACTGACAAACGCAAGCCATTTACCATCGGGTGACCAGGTTGGGGTCGTATCAATACCCTTGTTATGGGTAAACTGTCGCCACGTGTTGTTTTTGATATCGTATATATGAATTTCGCTATTGCCTGTATGCGACAATGTGGCTGCAATATAGTGACCATCAGGCGAAAATTCGGGAGTACTGTTCAACCCTTTAAAATCACCGAATGCGGTTCTTTTGCCAGTGGTTAAATCAAAAAACTCCAGCCGTGGATGGTTGCCGACATAAGTATTTAATGCCACCAGGCGACCGTCAGGTGACCAATCCGGTGATAGTAACAGCGTAAAGTTTTTACCTATGCTCTGTCGATTGGCACCATCCTGATCCATGTAAATCAGATCCGATGAATCCCCCTGTTTTTGAACATAAAGAAGGTGGCTGGTAAAATAACCGGGGATACCGAGAGATGCCCTGTAAATCTGATTGGCAACACGGTGGGCCAGGATACGCGGCCCCGATTTGGAACCTTCGACAGTCAGTGAAATCAGCTGTTTGTTTCTGAATGGATCATGCACCTGAATATCAACCAACAATCTCGTATCAGATATGCGCAGATGACACAGAGCCAGAATATCGGCGCCGATAATACGCCAATCGCCATAGTCGATCTGTTTCCGACTGTCTTCGGGAGAAGCAATAAATGCCATCGGGTCAATGGTCCTGAATGACTGACTGGATGATAAATCATTTGCTATCACCTGATACAGCATACGTTGGTCCGCATCAGCAGCATTTTCTGCATCAACCACCAGGGCCACTTGTAGCGGTCGATAATCGGACTGATAAATATCAAATTCGGCCGCAAATACCTGCACGGATGTTAAGAAAAAAAACAAAAAAGGGGCAATCAATCGCATGGCAGCTTTCTAACGCCAGTTTGCCTGCAAAACAAGGTGAATATATCATCATAGTGGCTGTTCAGTAGATATCTGATTTATTACCATCCTGCAAAAAATCAACCCGCTCAGGCAAAAGCATCCTTCTCCTTCGCTTACAAAACAAACCGGACGAAGTCCTGTATTCCAGCGTGATGACGGCGCTGCGTGATTTCAATGCCCATCCCCGTTAGGCTTTCGGCGCTGTTCGAAATTACTGAGATAAAGGGTTTTATTATATGCACATTGAATTCACTTTCGCTCCCTGGGGCATGACTTATGCGGCGCTGATGTATGTTGTCGGCAATAGCGTATGGACAAATCACGCCGTTCGCAAAAAACCGTGGCTGGGCTGGGTAGTCTGGTTCACTTCGGCCCTGCTTATTATCATTATAGGCGCAGTACTCGAACTGCGATTAAGCGGCAAGGATGAAAGTATCTGGACGCTGCTAACATCGGTTAATTTCGAAAACCACTGGATTGTCGTGACCCTCTATGCACTGCTTTCTGTTCCTGGCGCGGCCAGCGTGCTGTTCCGGCAGAGCCTGAGCTGGACACGGTTGAGCGTAATTACTATTGCACTGATTGTATTGATTCCGCTGGGTATGCAACTGCATGATCCGAATGACTCCCGGCTGTTTCTGAGTCTGGGGATCACCCTGGCTGGCTGCGGTCTGATCTGGTTGTGGTCGGTGTTGCTGGATTGTGAACCGGATCATCACCGGAAAACCGTACCTCTTGCCGAGATGGATGAATGAAACATTCTGTAGCCAGAGCAGGAACACTGGTTGAAGCACTTCCCTATCTGCAACGGTTCGCCGATCAAACCATTGTCATCAAATATGGCGGCAATGCCATGGTCGAAGATGAACTAAAATCCAGTTTTGCTACAGATATCACCCTGCTCAAACAGGTCGGTATCCATCCGGTAGTCGTACATGGCGGCGGCCCGCAAATTGGCCGGCATCTGGCCAAAATCGGCAAGGAAGCAAAATTCATTGACGGTATGCGTGTAACCGACAGTGAAACAATGGATGTGGTTGAGATGGTACTGGCCGGACTGGTGAACAAGGAAATTGTCGGCAATATCAACAAGGCCGGCGGTAAAGCTGTCGGCCTGTCCGGCAAGGACGGTGGCCTGATATGCGCACGGAAAATGCACATAGAAAAAAATGCTCCTGAGCTGGATGTGCCCGAAATCATCGATCTCGGCCACGTCGGCAAGGTGCATGCGATTAACACCGAAATTCTCAAAGTGCTGGAAGATGATCGCTTTGTACCGGTGATTGCTCCTGTCGGTTATCACAAAAGCGAAGGGGTGAGCTATAATATCAATGCAGATCTGGTGGCCGGTGCCATTGCAGCCGCTCTCGGAGCAGCCAAATTGATTTTGTTGACTGATGTGACCGGTGTGCTCGATCAGGACAAACAGCTGTGTTCCCGGCTAAGTGCATCGACAACACGGGCCATGATCGATGACAGTACGATTGCCGGTGGCATGATTCCGAAAGCGCTTTGTTGTCTGGATGCTGTTGATGCCGGTGTTGGACAAGCGCATATCATTGACGGCCGTGTACCCCATGCACTGCTGCTGGAAATTTTTACCGACGAAGGTGTCGGCACCGTTTTCAGCAAGGATTAAACGTATTCTTACAAAGGGATGAACATTGGCTGAAAAACGTATATGCTGCGCCCCCTTTTGATATCCAAATCAACAATGTACAGGAGAATAACCCATGGCTTTAAACGTCTATTACGATAAAGACGCCGATCTTTCCATTATCAAAAACACCAAGGTGGCTGTCCTCGGTTACGGTTCACAGGGCCATGCCCATGCCAACAACCTGAAGGATTCAGGTGTTGATGTGACAGTAGGTTTGCGTGCGGGCTCCGCATCCATCGCCAAAGCCGAAGCCTGCGGCCTGAAAGTTGCCAGTGTAGCCGAAGCGACTGCAGGAGCTGATCTGGTCATGGTGCTGACACCTGATGAATTTCAGTCCGACCTGTACAAAAACGAGCTGGAACCCAACCTGAAAGAAGGTGCCACACTGGCTTTCGCACACGGTTTTGCGATTCACTACAATCAGATCGTACCGCGTGCCGATCTTGATGTTATTATGATTGCACCGAAAGCACCGGGGCACACTGTCCGTAACGAATTCGTTAATGGCGGTGGTATCCCCGATCTGATCGCCATGTTCCAGGATGCCAGCGGCAATGCCAAAGCAACCGCCCTGTCCTACGCATCTGCCATTGGTGGTGGTCGTACCGGTATTATCGAAACCTCGTTCAAGGATGAGACTGAAACCGACCTCTTCGGTGAACAGGCTGTCCTTTGCGGTGGCGCGGTTGAACTGGTCAAAGCCGGTTTTGAAACCCTGACCGAAGCGGGCTATGCACCTGAAATGGCATATTTCGAGTGCCTGCACGAGTTGAAACTGATTGTTGACCTGATGTACGAAGGCGGCATTGCCAATATGAACTACTCGATCTCCAATAATGCGGAGTATGGCGAATATGTCACTGGTCCCAAGGTGATCAACGAAGAGTCCCGCAAGGCCATGCGCGAAGCACTGCATAACATCCAGACCGGTGAATATGCCAAACAGTTCATTATCGAAGGTGCTACCAACTACCCTTCCATGACCGCTTATCGTCGTCTGAATGCAGCCCACCCGATCGAACAGACCGGCGCCAAATTGCGCGGCATGATGCCATGGATTAAAAAGATCGTGGACAAGTCCAAAAACTGATCAGGTTCATACCGATTACAAAAAAAGAGGCTCCCGAAATGGAGCCTCTTTTTTTATGCGGTTACGACTTTCTATATATTCATTGCGCGAGCATTCAATCAAAACATGAATAGATAGCCATAAATATTCGTTATAACATGATTAATCGATTGATTCTGCAATCAGATCTTTTTCATGTCCGGAGTATTTGATGGTCACAGCATCGCCGGGTGCAGGCATGGAACCCTTCATATGCTCACCGGCTGTAAAACTGATTGGCCCGCCGGTCTGGGCATCACGAATGGTGAAATGATTTCCATCAACATTGAGTACCTGCCCGACATGCGTATTCGGACCAGCCGCATCGCAGGCCAAAGCCGGTGTCGATAGTGCCAGGCCAGCGATCAGCATCGCTGCAATGGACAGCTTTATTTGCATACCTTTGTTTATTGAATTTTTCATTCGTTCACCTCCGGTAAAAATTAAATATCAGTCATCCGTTGCAGCGATCACAGAGAATGCATCCCTGTAATCTTTTTTCCGGCCAAGCCACAGCTTTGCAAAAAAGAATGAAACGGGTTTGAGCTTAATAAGCCCCAACAGCATGAGTATGCTTGAAATACCCATGATCCAGAGCGCACCCGAAAGCCCTTTATCCACCAGCATGGCATAGGTAAAGAAGTAGACACACATCGTCAGTGCAAACACGACACCGATCACCACAGCAATGTTTTCCTGTTTTTTCCTGATCGATTCGATAATCATGGATTGATCATGTTCGGACATCATTAAAACTCCTGCAAAGTGTTAGCTGGATTCCACCCGCAGAAATCTCTTATTGGCGACGGGTAGCATCATCCGCAGCCAACACTACTACGTCGCCCTCTTCCGGCAAACCAAAGCAAACAAATCGCGTTTAACCCTGAGTAAACGGATACATTCAATAAATATATTTGGACTGAAGAAAGAAAAAGTTTGCATCACGGCTTGTGCCGGTTTGCTGAACATAGGAAC
>CAZWWF010000016.1:6946-8261 GCA_964636805.1 uncultured Zetaproteobacteria bacterium | reverse complement strand
TGAAGAAAGAAAAAGTTTGCATCACGGCTTGTGCCGGTTTGCTGAACATAGGAACCGGCAAAAAAGTGGCTGTAGCCGAGTAATGTGGAGATATGCCAGGGCTTGAATGCGGTTGCCAGCGTGAAATCGATTTCACTGCCCACATACGATGATACAGGGCCAGCTGCACGCCTGATGGGGCCGCCGCCTGCGTTATACCAGGCATCTGTAGCAGAATTTACCAGCCAGAAACCTTCATAGGCCAGGCGAAATTTGTTGGTTTTATTCGCTTTCCATGTCAGCACCGACTCGCCATTGTGGATATTCTGCAAGGAGAATAAATCCATATAGCCATAGTAGGCATGATTCAGCGGGTACAGGTTATCAAAGGTCTGGTGCTTGCCATCCCGCGGATTGCTATCGCCGCTGCCGTAATTATAAGCCATGCCAAGATGCCAGTCGGATCCGAGAGTGCGTCCGAATCCGATGTGAGCAGCATAGGCGCGATGACTGAGGAATCCGAAGTTACCGGTTTGCAGCATGGCTTCACCGTCGGCATTCCAGACGCCCTTTTTGTAATCATAACGCAGGCCGGTGGTATGTACCCTGTCCCCTGCGTGAATATTGCGCCGCAACAGATAATAAAGCTCAATGCGGCTATCTCGAACAGATAACTTATCGGTTAAATAAACGCCATAAAACTGGCTGTCGAACATACGATTACCGGTCACAGCATGTGTATTGAACGCTCGTGGTCTGACCGCGACGAGATGCGATGCAAATACATCGACCACCCTGCCCTTGCCGCCAAGCCGCTGGCTGAGACGAACCCCATCCCAGACGCGGGCTGTGTTGACCCACTCCAGTGATGCAATAAGGCGCAGTGCACCCAGATTGAACTTCTGGCGCCCCACTCTCAGTCTTGCACCGAAATCATTGCCCCAGCCCAAGTCCAGATATCCCTGATGCAGATCGAAACGGTCGGCGAAAATATTGGCGGGTTTTGTATCATTGACGGTATTTTGCAGAAATGCGCTGTTTACGCGTGAATCCTGCCCTTCAACATAGATACCCCAGCGCTCACCCTGATGAATATTCAGATGCACCCGCAGCTGCGACAGCAGATAATCCTGCGGATCGACTGCCCCCGGTTTGCCCAGCGCAAAACCCTGTTTCCACTCATAACGCAGACGCAAACTGCCACCGGCATCCCATATAACATCCGGTGAAAGAGAGACTGTTCGGTTTTGTTCAGGGTTATATTCGACAGCCAGGACAGGAGCGATGGAAAATGCGCAGAAAATAAACACACTGAATCCGGTCAACCATGGTACCA
>CAZWWF010000016.1:2477-6846 GCA_964636805.1 uncultured Zetaproteobacteria bacterium | reverse complement strand
GCGATGGAAAATGCGCAGAAAATAAACACACTGAATCCGGTCAACCATGGTACCAATCTCAATATTTGTTTCCTCCCCGTGTTGCATTGCTTTTAAGAAACACTGATCCATTCAGTGTTTCAACGCAGGCTATGGATGGCCTGCCAAAACCGATGGTGTAAACCATAGATTTTGCAGGCAAAGGGAAAATCATAATGTCTCTTTGCGTGCTGACTTAAGGAGGAGCCAATAAATCAACTCTTCCTTAAGTATTCACAAAAAATTACTTCACAGCCTTGATTGTAGCCGTCATGCCATCATGCAGCAAACAGCGAATTTCATAGGTGCCGGGCTTATCCAGTTTGAATATATATGAGGTTCCCGGTTTGTCGACATGATCCTTGAGCACGATATGACCCAGACCACCACCTGCGGTCTGCTCGGTAACACGTGACTTGTGTTCAAAAGGATCCTTGTTCGTTAGTCGAATCGGCTGGCCGACATGCACAACCTGCTCTTCCGGACTGTATTCAATATCCTCTTCGGTAATGGTTGGCGCTTCATCATCCGCCGCAATCACCGGAACAGCCACAAACAAGGCACCTGCCGTCATGATCGTTGTAATTATCGTGCGAAAATTCATCGCTGTCTCCTTTACCCTTGTAATAATGAAATGAGCATCACCTGGAAACTGGCCGCCGGAGTCAGGTTGATCCAGCGGCCAGTTAGTGAAATCAATCGATTGATCAAACTAGGCTGAATTTAACGCCCGTTAGCGATGTCCTACGCGGTATTTGACGTTGCCAAACATGACATGGAAGAACGGCTGACCAAACATCTTGCCTTCGGCCATTTGTTCCTGCACATGCTTCTTGGTCTTCATCATCAGTTCTTTCGCCGCCATCAGCTTCGGCATCATCACCTTCTGCTTCTCGGGAGACATCTTCATAACCATTTCCTTCGTCTTCATCATGCGTTTCTTGATTTCAGGGAATGGAATATAACCCGAACGCAGCGGTGCCATCACCGGACCCTTGGGGCCTGCCTTGTACGGTGGCACCATCAGATGCAATACCACTCCCTCGCCCCGGATATCGCCATCCTTGCCCAGTTTCCAGCGTTTGCCGCGCACACCTTCCGTGACCATCATATGTACGATCTGGTTCGGATTGGTCAGACGTCCATCCACATAGATATCACCCAGCCCCCAGAATGTGGCATAGGTATACATGGTTGGCATCAGCGACGTACCGATACCGGTACCGCCATGCATCATATGGTCGGTCACAACGCCACCAAAGGTCGGGTAACCAAAACCGTGCGGCAGAGGTTTCTTCACCACCACCTTGTAGCTATGCATTTTGTCCGGTGAATCGAATGTGGCTACAAAATCAATTTTGTCCTTGGTTTTGGCTCCATCAATGGCTGTAGTATCGCTAATCTTCATGTGCAAATCACCGGCGCCAATGGCACGCCAGTCCGAGAACGGCGTAGCATGATCCACAATGGTATACTTGCCATTCATGGATTGGCGCATTTTCGGCGAAATGCCGATCAGAGGAAATGGTGCCTGATTCCACATGGCAGGATGATCCGGCGTACCGAAGATGACCGGATCGAGATCACGCGGACCTGGTAAAACCCATTGCGTTGCACCCCGGGTCTGATTGGCACTGACAGTGACAGTTCCACCCCATCGATCCGGTGGGTTGGGATTCATGGCATGTGCCTTCGTATAGGCGAATAAACCGACATGGGGTAATGGTGTCGATGCTTTTGCTATAGTTGCCGGTTTGGTGCTGACATCGTTGGTCGCATCCGCCGTCACCATGCTGCATGCGCCAAGCATCAGCAGCATGATCGAGGCCAGCCCCCCGCGTATTCGCGGCACCTCTCTGTAAATAGTATATTTCATAATGTCCATCCTCATGTGAGTAGAATTCATGACTGGCATTCCAGTCTGAAACTCAGTCGCAGGACAAAATGATTCGTTACAGTTGATTCGTTATCGTTTAATGATTTACACGTGTATAACTGAAGCGATGCAGCCGAAAATGGTACCAGTTAAGGCGTGAGGAGCGTTATGGGTAAATCCAGATGAATAATAGGCAACGCTGGAGGACACCACATTTGGGGCGCACCACGAGCACCTGCTACGGCCAGATACCTGTGAACAGAGTATCCAGAGTCTGTTAAGGAGATGCTGATTTATTGCCATCCTGGCAAAAATCAGTCCACTCAGACAAAAGCGTGGTTTTGGCATCGCTTACAAAACAGGCCCTAATTCAAAGGCCGAATACGCATACGCCCATCGGATGAGACGTTAATCTGATAGCGAATACCATTCGGACAGGTGGCCTGAATAATCCGGTTGCCCCGTGCATCCTGTCTTTCACTGATATTACTGACCGCCCTGCCCCCGCAATCATAACCGCGCAATTTGATGGTCGTGGCAATATCCACAGCCGTGGATACGGCATAGGCAGCCGGCACCATGAATACAGATAAAATTACAGCTATTAAAATTCGTTTCATGCTTTTACCTCCAGTAAACTCTCCCAGATCGATTCTCTGCCCACATACAAATCACGGGACAAATCCGGATCCTCCTCCAGCAAGGCGATAATCTTCAGCAACAGGCCATCGAAACGTGCTCTGATTTCCTTCATTTTTGCTTTCAGCATCGACTTCTTCCGATATTGTTTAATTTTGTTTACCAGGTCGACAATATCATTGCGTATAGCCAGCTTGGTAAAGAAACCAATCGCATCAGTATTTTTTAAACGTTCTTCCAATTCTTTATAATTCACATGGCTAACCTTTGCCTGCGATGGTTCTTTTTGTAACGCCTTCTTATTCTCTATCTGTTCGCTTGCTACGGATGTATCAACTGAATGCTTGGCGACTTTGGTGCTTTTGGTGATTTTGTGAACAGCAGCCTGTTGATTAGCCACTTCCGTCTTTTCTGATTTTAGTGTGCTTGCATGTTTTTCCACTGCATCGGATGCTGATACCGTAGCCTTGCCGTCTCTACCACCGGACTGTTCACAGGCATGCAGTGGCATGGCTGGCGCCAAACAGACACACAAGGTGAAAACACCACACAAAACGGTGACATTGGACTGTTTCATGAGCTCATTCTAGCGCAACTGCATATGAATTGGGAAGTCGTAAACATTCCCCCGTTAATGGAAGATATGACTGATTCAGTGCACCCATACGGCCATGCATATACCACCAAATCAAACCGGCACCTCCGCATCAGGGCATATACGATAAAATAATACCGGCAGCTTCATCAGCGCCATCTCCGCAGATTGCCGGGAACGCCCCGGGATGATTCAGAGCCTCCTCCAATGCCTGTTGCCAGCGACCTTTCCGAAACGCTGACCGCGTCATTCCTGCTGCCGGCATTGATGTATCCAGCCATGATTTCAGCATCGGAAATTCCGGAAAATCAGGCCGCTCCACCCATGCGACCGGTGTAGCTGTACACCAACATTCGGATAACACACCATAGCCGGGTTTGCACACCACTACGTCGACAAACGGCATGAGATCAACCGGCCTCATATCCGGCCCGAAGCAAACGCCTGTTACATTTTCAGGCACACCATCTCCGGCATCCGGAATCAGAAATAACCAGTCATCCATGCTTGCCAGTGCCTGACTGTCGTAAGGCGGATGACCACAACCGCCAAACAGAACCAGTGCTTTTTTCCGCGGATCTCCAGCTACCGGATTTGAAATATCAACGGGACATGTGGCAATCAAATCAATCCGGCGTTGCACAGGAAAGACCGGCATGTCCATTGCCATGGGTGGCGTCAAAAGCAAATCACATGCGCCATATGCCTCAGCCAGCTGTTTCAGAACCGGATCATCTTCATCCAGCCAGTGGCTGTAAATCGTATGCCAGTCCAGCGTTGCAAGCCCGATGCCGGGGACATCCAAAGTTCCGGATACTGGAAATGCCAGCGGTGAAATATTGGACAGCACCAGGGACGGATCAAAGCGTCGCAGTAATTCGATTTCCTGATCAATCTGCTCATTCATCTGCCCAACCCAGTTTCGTATCCGGATGATTGAAGCCTGACGATCCTCTTTAATCGCGCTCTGCTGTACGACCCCCACATCAACTGCGCTCTGGTCGATCTCTAAATCAAAGTCCAGTCGTGTCCGGATTTCTGTTGGTGGTAACGAACAACGAATCAGAAAACGGCAATCCGGTCTTGCTGTATGTATACGGTTCAATACTGGTGCCAGCTGAGCCAGATGACCAAAACCATGGCCTGAAATATAGACTGCGATATTCATGGCAATATCAACCTGATCAATCTCCCTGCATGGTCACCACAATATGCCTGGAACCGGCATGGTTGCGATGTTC
>CAZWWF010000016.1:0-2377 GCA_964636805.1 uncultured Zetaproteobacteria bacterium | reverse complement strand
AATCTCCCTGCATGGTCACCACAATATGCCTGGAACCGGCATGGTTGCGATGTTCTCCCAGATAAATACCCTGCCATGTGCCAAGGGCAAGGCGGCTGTCACTGATCGGTATCGTGAGACTACAGCCCAGCGTACTTGACTTGATATGGGCAGGCATATCATCCGGGCCTTCGAGCGTATGCTCATAATAAGGCTGATTCTCAGGCACAAAGTGGTTGAAATGTGCTTCCATATCCCGGCGCACATCCGGATCAGCGTTCTCATTCAAGGTCAGGCTGGCACTGGTATGTTGAATAAAGAAATGTGCCAGCCCCACACGGAAATCAGTCAGTTCAGGCAATTGATGGATTACCTCCTGTGTGACCAGATGAAATCCTCTGGACCGTGGCTGCAGACGGATTGTTTTCTGTATCCACATCGGAAACCCTCCGGTTTTTTTCTGAATTTTAATCCTGATGATCAAAATAGATAGTCCACAGGCACAGCTATCGGGAACCTTTCATTGTCACCTGTGCTGAATAGCGGCCTACAGGTTATAGTGCCGCATGCTTTATTTTGATTCCATCTCGCTCCGGCGCGGTAATAAACTGTTATTTTCGGATGTCAGCATGGTGATTCATGCAGGTCATAAGGTTGGTATCACCGGTGCCAATGGTTGCGGCAAATCATCGTTGTTCGGGCTTGTACAGGGGCAGATCGAAGAAGATGCCGGCAGTTTCCGGATAGATAAAGGCATTACCATCGCGCATGTCGAGCAGGAAACACCTGCCCTGACGCTGCCGGCAATTGAATATGTGATGCAGGGCGATGCCGAATTCACCCGTTTGCATCAACAGATTGCACAGGCCGAGTGCGACGGTGATGGTATCCGTCTGGCCGAACTGCATGAACGCCTTGCCGCTATTGACGGTTATGCTGCCCATGCCCGTGCCGCACGTCTGCTGCACGGCCTGGGTTTTGCCATTGGCACGGAAGAGAAACCGGTAGCCAGTTTTTCAGGCGGCTGGCGCATGCGTCTGAATTTGGCGCATGCCCTGATGTGCCGTTCCGATTTGTTATTGCTGGATGAACCAACCAACCACCTTGATCTGGAGGCGGTGATCTGGCTGGAGAAGTGGTTGCAACACTATTGCGGTGCCTTGCTGTTAATCTCACATGATCGTGATTTTCTCGATCGCTGCGTTAACCGTATAGCTAATATAGAACATCAACAAATAACCATATATACCGGTAATTACAGCGATTTTGAACGATTAAGATCAGAAAAACTTGCCCTGCAACAAGCTTCCTATGAAAAACAGCAAAAACAGATCGAGCATATGACGAGTTTTATCAACCGCTTCAAAGCCAAGGCGACCAAAGCCACACAGGCACAGAGCCGTATCAAGGCACTGGAGCGTATGCAGATGATCGCTCCGGCACATGTCGATTCACCCTTTTCATTCACCTTTAAACATCCGGGGCGGATTCCCAATCCGCTGCTCAGGTTAAACAAGGCATCTGCCGGTTATGGCGACACCACCATTCTGCATGATCTCTCTTTCTCGTTACTGCCGGGCGAACGCATCGGGCTGCTCGGCCCCAATGGTGAAGGCAAATCGACGCTGATCAAGCTGATGGCAGGAGAATTGATACCTCAACAGGGACAGCGTGACGGAGCAAAGGAGCTCGCTATCGGCTATTTTGCCCAGCATCAGCTGGAACAGTTGCATGGTGAATTATCACCGGTTCAACATATCAGAATGCTGAATGAGAACATGTCCGAGAAAGAAGCCCGCCAGTTTCTTGGCGGTTTTGATTTCCATGGCGATATGGCACTGGCGCCTGTATTGAACTTTTCCGGTGGAGAAAAAGCGCGGCTGGTGCTGGCCATGATCGTATACCAACAACCGAACCTGCTGCTTCTGGATGAACCTACCAATCATCTCGACCTGGAAATGCGCCATGCATTAAATCTGGCATTGCAGGGTTTTGAAGGCGCGATGGTGCTGGTTTCGCATGATCGGCATTTGCTACGTACGGCATGTGATTCGCTGATGCTGGTTTCCAGCGGTTCGGTAACCGTGTTCAAGGGTGATCTCGATGAATATTCCAGCTGGTTATTGCGACAAAGAAACGGGGAGGATGAAAAACCATCTTCACGCCCTTCGAAAAAAGATAATCGCCGACTGAAAACCGAGCAACGAAAGGTTTTACAGCCACTGCGGAACAAAGTGAAAAAGCTTGAGCATGATCTGGATAAACTGCATCAGCGTATTGCCGAGCTGGATGCGCAAATGGCTGATCCGGCATTGTATGAACAGACTTCTTCGGATCAATTACGTCGACTAAGCGACGAACACCGGATGTTGAACAGACAACGGGAAGAATTTGAAGA
>CAZWWF010000015.1:11139-15450 GCA_964636805.1 uncultured Zetaproteobacteria bacterium | reverse complement strand
TATTTACCACTTGATCAGTGGGAGCAGAGCCAGAGACACTGGCATGCGAATAAAGGTGAAGGGCAAGAGGCCCGAAACCGGTTGGAGATATAAATGGCAAAGAAACTCGATAAAATCGTGAAACTGCAGGTGCCTGCGGGCTCTGCTAATCCTGCTCCGCCAGTTGGTCCGGCTCTCGGTCAGGCTGGTGTGAACATCATGGAATTCTGCAAGGCATTCAACGCCAGGACACAGGAAATGGAAAAAGGTCTGACACTGCCGGTTGTGATCAGTGTCTATGCAGACCGTTCCTTTGATTTCGTTATAAAAACCCCGCCGGCTTCTGTGCTGTTACTGAAGGCTGCAAACCTGAAGAAAGGCAGTGGCGAACCGAACAAGAAGAAAGTTGGTAAAGTCACCAGCGCCCAGATTCGTGAGATTGTTGAAACAAAAATGCCTGACCTGAACTGTTACGACGTTGACGCTGGCATGAAAATCATTGAAGGCACCGCCCGTTCCATGGGTCTGGAAGTCGAAGGCTAAGGGGAATAACGATGGCAAAATTAACCAAACGTATGAAAGCCAGCCTTGCAGCCGTACCGGCAAATGCTGTTACAGTCAAAGAAGCAGTAGATGCTGTGCTGGCACAGCCGGGCACAAAGTTTGATGAGTCAATCGATGTGGCTATAAAGCTGGGTGTTGATCCCCGGCACGCCGATCAGATGGTGCGTGGTTCTATTTCTCTGCCTAACGGTACAGGCAAGACCGTCCGTGTTGCTGTGTTCGCCAAGGGTGCGAAAGCAGAAGAGGCAGAAGCAGCCGGGGCTGATTTCGTCGGCGCCGATGACTTGGTTGAAAAAGTACAGGCTGGCTTCATGGACTTTGACCGTGTTGTGGCTACGCCGGATATGATGGCACAAGTCGGCCGTCTGGGTCGTGTATTAGGTCCTCGTGGTCTGATGCCAAACCCGAAGCTGGGTACAGTAACCATGGATGTGACCAAAGCCGTGACAGCAATCAAAGCTGGTCAGATTGAAGTGCGCGTGGACAAGGGTGGTGTGATTCATGCGCCTGTTGGCCGTCGCTCATTTGATGCAGCCAAACTCAATGAGAATATTGAGTCTCTGCTGGGTGATTTGAACCGTATGAAGCCGGCATCGGCCAAAGGTCGTTACATGCAGAAAATGTCGATCTCATCAACGATGGGTGCAGGCGTTCGTGTGGATGAAGCAACCCTGTAAAAGGGTTGAACAGGTTTGGCCGGTAGCTTTTATAGAGCTGGCAGCCACAAAAAATCGACAGCACTGACGCGGGCAACCGGGAAAGGAATGTCGAACTAACGATCCGTCCAAGACTGCAGGAGGCTGCTTCGCAAGATGCAGACTTAATTGGGGTAACCCTTCCAGCAATAGATGGAGTGCAAGCTCACTTGCGCGGGTCGAAAAGCAAGGGGGTAAATGTGAATAAAAATGACAAACAACGCGTTGTCGAAGAACTTCACGCTGCCTGGTCCGAATCAACAGCAGGTGTTGTGGCACAGTACCGCGGTTTGACGGTTTCCGAAATGGGAAACCTGCGCCGTCGTCTGCATGATGCAGATGTGTCACTACAGGTGGTCAAGAATACCTTGGCTCGCCGTGCTGCTGAAGGTACGGATTTCAAAGCAGCCACTGAGTTGTTCACCGGCCCGGTCGCAATTGCATATGGTAAAGATCCGGTGGGTATGGCCAAGGCCATCGCCGATTTTGCCAAAGAGCATAAAGCGCTCGAAGTCAAAGGTGGTGTTCTCGACGGTAAGGTAGTTGATGTATCCGGTGTTAAAGCACTGGCCAGTCTACCATCACGTGAAGTATTGATTGCCAAAATGCTGGGAAGCATGCAGTCGCCAATTTCCGGATTTGTCCGGACACTGGCAGAAGTACCTGCATCGTTCGTTCGCACGCTGGCAGCTATTCGTGACCAGAAAGAAGCAGCATAAGTGAAGCGACAGAACGCAACTTATAATCATTTATCACTAATACTTTAAAACTATAGCAAGAGGAGCTAAACAAAATGGCAATCACAAAAGATGAATTAATCGAAGCAATTGAAACCATGAGCGTACTGGAACTGTCTGAGCTGGTAACAGCACTGGAAGATAAGTTCGGTGTATCTGCTGCTGCACCGGTTGCAGTTGCTGCAGGACCTGCAGCTGCCGGCGGAGAAGCTGCTGCTGAAGAGCAGACTGAATTCAATGTTGTTCTGGCCAGCGCAGGCGACAAGAAAATTCAGGTCATCAAGGCAGTACGTGAGATCACAGGACTGGGCCTGAAAGAAGCCAAGGCTGTGGTTGACGGCGCACCTGGTAATGTCAAAGAAGGCGTTTCCAAGGATGAAGCTGAAGAGATCAAGACCAAGCTGGAAGCGGCAGGTGCATCGGTAGAGCTGAAGTAAGCCCTATTCGTTTGTCTCGCTTCACGTTTGATTGAAACAGGTTGAACCCCGGTGGTTTTTATCACCGGGGCTTGGCCTTTTTCGCGTTTAAAAGTTTTTCAAAATCAGTTTACCGTTCGAGGGTATCATGGCCAAACAAGCATCATTGAAACGTATCCGTAAGAATTTCGGCACGATCAAGTCTCCGATCAGCATGCCTAATATGTTGTCGTTGCAGACTGAATCCTACCACGAGTTTGTGGGTTACGGCGAGGCAGTTAATGAATCACGCCTAGCAACCGTATTCCAGACTGTTTTTCCGGTTCGGGATTATGCCGGAAATGCGGAACTCGCATTCGAAGGACTGGAATACAGTCCGCCACGCTATGATCTGGATGAGTGTCGACGCCGCGATTTAACCTATGCACTACCGGTAAAAGTAAAGCTGCGGCTGAAAATTTTTGAGTCGGATGGTCATTCACGCAAGAACCGTAAGGTGCGCGAGGTGCGTGATCAATCGGTATATATGGGTGAAATCCCTAATATGACCGAATTTGGTTCGTTCATTATCAATGGTACCGAGCGTGCCATTGTTTCCCAGATGCATCGTTCTCCGGGTGTGTTCTTTGATCATGACAAGGGCAAGACCCATGCATCCGGCAAATTTCTGTTCAAGGCGCGGATTATTCCCTATCGAGGCTCATGGCTGGATTTTGAATTTGATGCCAAGGATAAGGTGAATTTCCGGATTGATCTGCGTCGCAAGATGCCGACCGGAATTCTGCTGAAGGCACTGGGCCTTTCCACACAGGATATTCTGGATCGTTTTTATCAGCGCCGTACCTATCGTTTCTGCAAAAAGGGAATCCAGATCAAGTTTGAACCTGAAAAGTTTGTTGGTACGCGAGCGGTTACAACAATCAAAATTGGTAACAAGGCCATCGTTGCTGAAGGTAAAAAATTCACCAAGCTGTCCATCAAGCGTTTGACGGAAGCAGAAGTAAAATGGATTGATGTGCCAGTTGAAACGGTTATTGGCGAGGTGGCAGCCGAACCTGTCCTGATTGATGGTGGTGAAATCCTGGTCGATCATAATCATGAATTGACCGAAGAGTCCATATCTGCGCTGCAGGGGGCGGGGATTAAGCAGTTTGATTGTCTGCTGATCGATGCGTCTGTACGTGGTCCATGGCTGGCTGATACTCTGCGTCTGGATATGGTGCAGTCGCGTGAAGAAGCGCGTGTGGAAATTTATCGCATGATGCGCCCTGGCGAGCCGCCAACGGTGGAGACCGCGCGAGCGCTGTTTGAATCACTGTTTTATGATAAATCACGTTATGATTTATCCCGTGTTGGTCGTATGAAGCTGAACAGCCGTCTGGATATCAGCGATGAAGATGTGCCGCTGGATCAGGGTACGCTGCGTGTTGAAGACATCCTGATGACACTGGATACCCTGTTATCACTGCGCGATGGTATCGGAGAAGTGGATGATATCGACCATTTGGGCAATCGTCGTCTTCGTTCTGTGGGCGAGTTGCTGGAAAACCAGATTCGTGTTGGTCTGGTGCGTATGGAACGTGCCATCCGCGAACGTTTGAGCTCCGGCGATCTTACTGAAATGATGCCGTCGGATGTGGTGAATGCAAAACCGTTGATTGCGTCGGTGAAAGAGTTCTTTGGATCCTCACAACTATCCCAGTTTATGGATCAGACCAATCCGTTGTCTGAAGTGACGCACAAGCGTCGTCTTTCTGCTCTGGGTCCTGGCGGTTTGTCGCGCGAACGTGCCGGGTTTGAGGTGCGAGATGTGCATCCGACCCATTACGGCCGTCTTTGCCCGATTGAAACACCAGAAGGTCCGAACATCGGCCTGATCAACTCACTGGCGACCTATGCCAAGGTGAATGATTTCGGATT
>CAZWWF010000015.1:0-11039 GCA_964636805.1 uncultured Zetaproteobacteria bacterium | reverse complement strand
ACATCGGCCTGATCAACTCACTGGCGACCTATGCCAAGGTGAATGATTTCGGATTTATCGAGTCACCTTATCGCAAGGTGATTGATGGTAAACTTACCGATGAAGTCGAGTATCTTTCGGCCATTGATGAAAGTCTTCCGATCATTGCACAGGCCAATGCCAAAGTGGACGAAAATGGAAAATTCGTTGCTGATCTGGTGCAGTGTCGTCAGGGCGGTGAATTTATTATGGCCGCTCCGGAAAATATCAATTATATGGATGTTTCACCGTCGCAGGTGGTGTCTGTGTGTGCGGGCCTGATTCCTTTTCTTGAGCACGATGATGCCAACCGTGCTTTGATGGGGTCAAACATGCAACGGCAGGCTGTGCCATTGCTGCGTTCAGAGAAGCCGCTGGTGGGAACCGGTATGGAAGCACCGCTGGCACGTGACTCGGGTGTATCGCAGGTTGCACGCCGCGGCGGTGTTGTCGAACGCGTTGACGGCAGTCGCATTGTTGTGCGCGTCAATGATGATGAGCAGGTTGAAGGTGAGCCGGGCGTTGATATCTATCGCCTGTTCAAATATCGCCGTTCCAATCAGAATACCTGTTTTAACCAGCGACCGCTGGTGAAGATGGGCGAAAAGGTTACCAAAGGTGACATCATTGCTGATGGCCCTTCAACCGATTTGGGTGAGCTGGCATTGGGGCGTAATGCGCTGGTCGCACTCATGCCATGGCGTGGCTACAACTTCGAGGATGCGATTGTGATTTCCGAGAAGCTGGTCAAGGAAGATGTCTATACCTCGATTCATATCGAAGAGTTCGAAGCCGTTGCCCGTGATACCAAACTGGGTGAGGAAGAGATCACCCGCGATATTCCGAATGTAGGTGAAGATGCACTGCGTCATCTGGATGATTGCGGTGTTGCCTATATCGGTGCTGAAGTGAAGCAGGGTGATATTTTGGTTGGCAAGATTACACCGAAGGGTGAAACCCAGCTTTCTCCGGAAGAAAAACTGCTGCGTGCGATCTTTGGTGAGAAGGCATCGGATGTGCGCGATACCTCCATGCGTGTCAAACCGGGTGAAGAGGGTGTTGTGGTTGATGTCCAGGTCTTTACCCGACGCGGTGATGAGAAGGATGATCGCGCCAAAGCGATTGAAGAAATGTCCATCGAACAGCTTTACAGTGATAAGGAAGATGAACGCCGTATTCTCGAAACCAATGCAACCAGTCGCTTGCATGCACTGCTGGAAGGCCAGACTGCCGCCCAGTTCAAGGGTTTAAAGAAGGGTGAAATCATTAGGCCAGAACATATCGAGGCATTGAGCCTGCGTGATCTGGCTGGTGTTTCAGTGGATGATGATGCCATCAATGAGCGTTTGGCAGAAATTCATGAGTCCATGGATAAGGAGCGTGCCAAGCTGGAATCCCGCTTTGAAGAAAAAGTGGCCAAGGTACGTGAAGGCTCTGAATTGAAGCCGGGCGTAATCAAGGTGGTCAAGGTCTTCGTAGCTGTGAAACGTAAATTACAGCCGGGTGATAAAATGGCTGGTCGTCATGGTAACAAAGGTGTGATTTCAATCATCGTACCTGAAGAAGACATGCCATATACCGCAGACGGTACGCCGGTAGACATTTGCCTGAATCCGCTGGGTGTACCTTCACGTATGAATATTGGGCAAATCTTTGAAATTCATATGGGCTGGGCAGCAAGTGGGTTGGGCAAGAAGATTGATGCCATGCTGAAACGTGGTTCTGCCGCCGATGATGTGAAGCGTTTTCTGCTGGATGTTTATGATGAAGATGAATCAGCCTGCAGTGATATAAAGGCGATGGATGATGAGGCACTGTTTGAACTTGCCTCCAACCTCAAGGGCGGTGTTCCGATTGCTACCCCTGTATTTGATGGTGCCAAGGAAGAGCATATCAAGCGGATGCTGAAGCTGGCAGACCTGCCGGAGGCGGGTCAGACAACACTATATGATGGTCGAACCGGGGAGGCATTTGATCGTCCGGTGACCATTGGACAGATGTATATTCTGAAACTGCATCATCTGGTGGATGAGAAGATTCATGCGCGTTCTACCGGACCATATTCACTGGTCACGCAGCAGCCACTTGGCGGTAAGGCCCAGTTCGGCGGACAGCGCTTCGGTGAGATGGAAGTGTGGGCGCTGGAAGCGTACGGCGCAGCCTATACGCTGCAGGAAATGCTGACTGTGAAGTCGGATGATGTGCAGGGGCGCACCAAAATGTATGAGTCGATTGTACGCGGTGATATGACGTTTGATGCAGGAATTCCTGAATCTTTCAATGTCATGACCAAGGAATTGAATGCTCTGGGTATTGATCTGGCTATGGTCAAACGCCCATCCAAGAACGAAGGAGAATAAGCCATGCAAGAACTGCTTAGAATGTTCCAGAAGCCGTCCAGCATCCAGGATTTCGATGGTCTGCGTGTTGGACTTGCCAGCCCGGAAAAGATTCGTTCCTGGTCATATGGCGAGGTCAAGAAGCCGGAAACCATTAACTATCGCACCTTCAAGCCGGAGCGGGATGGTTTATTCTGTGCCAAGATTTTTGGTCCGATCAAGGATTACGAGTGCCTGTGCGGTAAATACAAACGCCTGAAACATCGTGGCGTGGTGTGTGAAAAATGTTCGGTGGAAGTCATCCAGTCCAAGGTTCGTCGCGAGCGCATGGGCCATATTGATCTGGCTGCGCCGGTTGCCCACATCTGGTTCCTGAAGAGTCTGCCATCCCGTATTGGACTGCTGCTCGATAAAACCCTGAAAGAGCTGGAGCGCGTACTCTATTTCGAGTCCTACATCGTGCTCGATCCGGGCTTGACCAGTCTGGAGCAGTTCCAGATTTTGACTGAAGAAGAGTATATCGAGGCATTCGAAGAGTATGGTGAAGAATTCCGTGCCAGCATGGGTGCGGAAGCGCTGCAGGAGATGTTGAAAAACATCGACCTGGAAGAGGAGCGTCAGTCCTTGCGCGCCCAGATCGGTGCCACCAAGGCCGTAACCAAACTCACCAAACTGACCAAACGTTTGTCGACCGTTGAAGCCATGCTGGGATCCGGTAACCGTCCTGAATGGATGGTGCTGAATGTGATTCCGGTATTACCACCGGAAATCCGTCCGCTGGTACCTCTGGATGGCGGCCGTTTTGCCACATCTGATCTGAACGACTTGTATCGCCGTGTGATCAATCGCAACAATCGTCTAAAACGTTTGCTGGAGCTGAATGCACCGGAGATCATCACCCGCAACGAAAAACGCATGTTGCAGGAATCAGTCGATGCATTGTTCGATAATGATCGCCGCAGCAAGCCGATCACCGGTAATAATCGTCGTCCGCTGAAATCCTTGTCCAATGTCATCAAGGGCAAGCAGGGTCGTTTCCGTCAGAATCTGCTCGGTAAGCGCGTGGATTATTCCGGACGTTCCGTCATTGTGGTTGGTCCTGATCTGAAATTGCATCAGTGCGGCCTGCCCAAGAAGATGGCGCTGGAGCTGTTCAAGCCGTTTATCTACAACAAGCTGGAACTGCGCGGTCTGGCCAATACCATCAAGGCAGCCAAAAAGCTGGTCGAGCAGGGTATTCCTGAAGTATGGGATATTCTGGCCGAAGTGATTCATCAGCACCCGGTCATGCTGAACCGTGCGCCAACCCTGCACAGGCTGGGTATTCAGGCATTTGAACCGGTACTGGTGGAAGGCAAGGCCATTCGTCTGCATCCGCTGGTTTGTACTGCCTTCAATGCCGACTTTGACGGTGACCAGATGGCGGTACATGTACCGCTGTCGATTGAAGCACAAACTGAAACTCGTGCGCTCATGATGTCGACCAACAATATCCTGTCTCCGGCGACCGGCAAGCCGGTGATTGTACCAACCCAGGATATGGTGTTGGGAATCTATTATCTGACTCGCGAACGTCCGTTTGGCAAGGGTGAGGGCATGGTATTCTCATCACCGGAAGAGGTGCAGCGTGCACTGGATGCCGGTGTGGCGGAACTGCACAGTCGCATCACCTGCCGTATTCGCGGTAAGCGTGAGCAGACCACCGTGGGTCGTGCAATCCTGTCCACTATCCTGCCGAAAGAGATGGCATTCTCCTGCATTGATCGCGTGTTGACCAAGAAAGATGTAGGTGGTCTGATCGAAGATTGCTATCGTCTGTCTGGGAATAAAGCGACCGTACTGCTGGCAGATCGGCTGAAAGTGTTCGGTTACACCTATGCTACCAAGTCAGGCGCTTCGTTTGCGCTCGGTGATGTGGTGGTGCCGGACAGCAAGGTGCCGACGGTTGCGGCTACTGAAGCAGAAGTCGCCAAGGTACAGAAACAGTATGCCGATGGGCTGATTACAGCCGGCGAGCGCTACAACAAGGTGGTTGACTTGTGGACGCATACCACTGAAAAAGTGGCGCGTGCCATGATGGATAATCTGTCCACCGAGGAATTGACCAGCGCTGACGGGTCACAAACAGAAGAGACCAAAACCTTCAACCCGGTATATATGATGGCAGATTCCGGCGCGCGTGGTTCGGCTCAGCAGATTCGTCAGCTGGCTGGTATGCGTGGTCTGATGGCCAAGCCGGACGGTTCGATTATCGAAACACCGATTACCGCCAACTTCCGTGAAGGGTTGACCATTCTACAATACTTCATCTCCACCCATGGTGCACGTAAAGGTCTGGCGGATACAGCTTTGAAAACTGCCAACTCCGGTTATCTGACGCGTCGCCTAGTCGATGTCGCTCAGGATGCTGTGGTTCGCGAGCAGGATTGCGGAACCGATAGCGGCGTTACCCTGACTGCGCTGGTGGAAGGCGGCGAAGTGATTGAGCCTTTGTATGAGCGTGTGCTGGGTCGTGTATTGCAGGCAAGCGCTGTCGATCCGATTTCCGGTGTCGAAATTGCTCCGGCCGGCGCCATGGTCAATGAGGAACTGGCTGAAAAGATTGATGAGGCCGGTATTGAAGTGGTACGCATCCGTTCTGTGCTGACCTGTGAAGCGGAAGAAGGCGTTTGTGCCAACTGTTATGGTCGTGATCTGGGTCATGGTACACCGGTAGGCATTGGTGAAACAGTCGGTGTGATCGCCGCCCAGTCTATTGGTGAACCGGGTACACAGTTGACCATGCGCACATTCCATGTCGGTGGTACAGCATCCCGTTCTGCCGAGCAGGCGCATGTGGAAGCGAAATTCGGTGGTGTAGCCTCGCTGGAAGAAGCAATTACGGTAACCGACACACATGGTTCCGAGATTGTGATTAACCGTCATACCGAGGTGGTGATCAAGGATAGCAAGGGCAAGGAGATGGAGCGCCATCGTATCCCGTACGGTGCGCATCTGCAGGCCAAGGATGGTGACAAGATCAAGGCTGGCGACAAACTGGCCGAATGGGATCCGTACACCATGCCGCTGATTGCAGAAACCGACGGGCGCATCCGTTTTGTCGATCTGGAAGAAGGTATCACCATGCGTGAGCAGTCTGATGAAGTAACAGGGCTTTCCAGTCGTGTCGTGACGCAGCAGGATGCAACACGTAAAGATGCGCTGCGGCCTCAGATTCATCTGGTTGATCCGAAAGATCCGGAAGGTGATCCGATTGTGCTGGCGCGTACCAATACGCCGGCGCGTTACTTCCTGTCACCGGGTGCTATTCTGAACGTGGAAAACGAAACGGAAGTAAAAGCGGGTGAAGTACTGGCACGCATTCCACGGGAAGCAGGCAAGACCAAAGATATTACCGGTGGCCTGCCACGCGTGGTTGAGTTGTTTGAAGCACGCAAACCGAAGAACTTGGCATTTATTGCCGGTGCTGATGGCGTGATCTCCTTTGGTAAGGATATTCGCGGCAAGCGCCGTGTGTATGTGAATCCGTTAGACGGTTCCGATCAGCTGGAATACCAGATTCCGAAGGGTTCGCAGATTCTGGTTCAGGAAGGTGACCGTGTACGTCGTGGTGAACGCCTGATGGAAGGTTCACCGGCACCGCAGGATATTCTGAAGGTGCTGGGTGTTGAGGCGTTGGCCAACTACCTGACGGATGAAATTCAGGAGGTCTATCGTTTGCAGGGCGTGAAGATCAACGATAAGCATATCGAAGTGATCGCCCGTCAGATGATGCGCAAGGTCCAGATTATTGATCCGGGGCAGTCGGCATATGTGGCGGATGAACAGCCGATCCGCAAGCATGTACTGGAGGCCAACCGTAAACTGATAGCTGAAGGCAAGGCTCCGGCAACATTTGAGCCGATCCTGCTGGGTATCACGAAGTCGTCCCTGAGCACTGAATCGTTCATTTCAGCTGCATCCTTCCAGGAAACTACCCGTGTCATCACCGAAGCGGCTTTGGCCGGCAAGGTCGACTGGTTGATGGGTCTAAAAGAGAATGTGATTCTCGGACGCCTGTTGCCAGCCGGTACCGGTCTTGCGGCGCGCAATGCACCGAAACCGGAAGCTGAATCTGTTGATGATTCAACCGTTGAAGAGACTCCGGACATTGAGGTGTTGGAAGAACTGACTCAAATCATCGATGACAGTGAAGCAACGGGTATTGAAGGCGAAGCGGCGTAATCAGCATTCATACTGCTGCATGATCAGGATCGTGCAAAATAACGTAAACACAAAAGGTCACCTTCGGGTGGCCTTTTGTGTTTTGAAGGTTGTTATCAGCAATCGTTTGTATCCATATATGTAACCATCATATCTGAATGGTTGCACTTGTTCAGCGCGTTCTGCAGCGTCGGTTCTATAGATGCTCTGAAAAAGTCAGAGAATCCATGCGACCCATGGACGGGTCGTCAAAATCATACACTGTAAGCGTTTGATTTTGTAAGCGAAGGAAAAATCACGCCTTTGCCTTTACGTTTCTGAATATGTGCAGGATGCACTGTTCAAAGCTTCCCTAAAAATCCGTACCGTCAATACAGGAGAGGACTGGATATGAGAAAACACACATGGTTAATATTGCTGGCTTCGCTGGCGTTTGCAGGTTGTCAGGATAACAGTACATCAGAGCAGGCGAGTGCACCTGTGGCAACTGAACATAGTGCAGAGGCAGTTGCGCCTGCACAGTCTGAGAAGGCTACATCAGAAACCCCGTCATCTGTTCCGGCGAACCCGTCCGAGGCAGCCGGTCAGCCAGCTGCAGAAAGCGAGGCATTGAAAGTTGAAGCAACCGATACGGTTGCTGTCACCAAACCGGAAAAAAGCAATATGGCAGCGACAGTTCAGCAGTCGATGGCCCAGGCCAAGACAGATGCTGCCGTAACTGCTTCTGATCTGGTGGATGAGAGCAAAACAATGGCATCTGCTGCAACAGCAGAGTCAACACCACCTAAGGCTGCTGCGGCAAGCCAGGCGAAGAAAGCAAGTACTGCTGTTGCTGCAAGTCCGGCTTCAGCGATGAAGTCTGCCGTATCTGACAAGCCGGCTGTCGCACCTGCTGCGGTGGCATCGCTGACAACAGCTGGCGATGCTGTCAAAGGCAAGAAGTTGGCAAAAAAATGTAAGACATGCCACAATTTTACGGATAAAAAGAAGGTCGGACCGGGTCTGAAAGGTGTATTCGGTCGCAAGGCAGGTGTTATGCCGGATATGAAATATGGCGCTGCACTGGCCGCCGGCGGATGGGTATGGGATGAAAAAAACCTGGCAGCGTGGGTGTGTAATTCCAAAAAGGCTGTGAAATCACTGTCTGGCGATGCTTCAGCCAAAACAAAAATGGGCCCGCAGCGTATTTGTGATGCAGCCAAACAGGCGGATTTGATTGCCTATCTGAAAACATTGTAAAACGTACAATCGGAATCATGTTATCGAAAAGGGCGCTTCGGCGCCCTTTTTTTATGGCCAGCAATGATCTGCTGCAGGCTCTGATGATACATGGAGATATTTTGAGCGGTGAGGTTCCGCACAGTTAGGTTGCGAAGCAACTGCCAACGCGTAGCTTGCCACTCCCTTTCCATATCAATATTAGCGGAGTAATCCTCATGGCTTCTATCCAACAGGCGCTGATCAGCGTTTCAGACAAAACAGGCGTAATCGAATTTGCCAAAGCACTGGCCGGGCGCGGGGTAAAGATCTTATCAACCGGAGGCACGGCGAAACTGTTGCGCGAAGCCGGCATTCCATGTCGTGATGTATCCGATTATACCGGCTTCCCTGAAATGATGGATGGGCGCGTTAAAACACTGAACCCGAAAGTGCACGGCGGTATCCTGGCCCGACGCGATAACGATGGTGATCTGGCTTCCATGGCCGAACATGGCATCGAACAGATTGATCTGGTGTGCGTGAATCTCTATCCGTTCCGCGAGGCCGTCGCCAAAGAAGGCTGTACGATTGACGATGCGATTGAAAATATCGATATCGGCGGCCCCTGTATGGTGCGTGCTTCGGCCAAAAATCATAAATTTGTCACGATTGTGGTCGATCCGTCCGATTACGGCATGATCCTGGATGCCATGGCTGATGATACGCTGGACGAAAACAAACGCCGGGCGCTGGCCGTCAAGGCCTTTGCGCATACAGCCGCCTATGATGGCGCGATTGCCAACCATTTCTCGGCCCTGAATGCTGATGGTTCAAAGCGCGCCTTTCCGGATATCTTTACCCGCCAGTTTATCAAGACTGCCGATGAGCTGCGTTATGGCGAGAATCCGCATCAGGCCGGTGCATTCTATGCCGATCCGGAAGATATCGGGGTATCGCTGGCCGATTGTCCGGTTTTGCAGGGCAAGGCGATTTCCTACAATAATATCGCCGATTCCGATGCGGCTTTCGCGCTGGTGCGTGATCTGAATGAAGAGGCTGTAGTCATCGTCAAACATGCCAACCCGTGCGGCGTTGCTATGGGTGGTGGCACGCAGGCTGAGATTTACGAGCGCGCCCGCGCTGCCGATTCGGTGTCGGCATTCGGAGGTATTGCAGCCTTTAATCGTGAGCTGACCGAAGCTACCGCCAGACTGATTGCTGAGACCTTCATGGAAGTCGTGATTGCACCTGGTTTTTCCGATGCTGCGCGTGCGGTTCTGAAAGAGCGCAAGAATCTGCGTCTGATGCTGGCCCCTTCGGTTGCTCCTGTGGCCGGCGGTCTTGAATTCAAGCGCGTCAATGGCGGTTTATTGGTGCAGGATCGCGATGCGCATCAGTTGAGCAGGGATGCCTGCAAGGTGATCACCAACCGCGCACCGACCGGGCAGGAATGGACGGATATGTTATTCGCCTGGTCTGTCGCCAAGCATGTGAAATCCAATGCCATTGTGTTTGCCAAGGGCGGTACGACGCTCGGTGTCGGTGCTGGCCAGATGAACCGGGTGAATTCCACCCGCATTGCGGCTCATCACGGCGGCGAAGCGATCAAGGGTTCTGCGGTTGCCTCCGATGCCTTCTTCCCGTTTCGGGATGGTCTCGATGCCCTGGCCGAAGCCGGTGCAACTGCCGTGATTCAGCCGGGTGGTTCGATTCGCGATGAAGAAGTGATTGCTGCGGCCGATGAACACGGCATTGCCATGGTATTCACAGGCATTCGCCACTTCCGGCATTAAACACGCTCAGGCATTGATGACAGGCAAACAGCCGGGAATAATATCAGACATGGAACAGGTCACAGACGAAGCGGATCAGCCACGGGCTGCTGAAAAATCAAAGCGGATTATCATGTTCTGTGATTTGCGCGATTCAACCGAAATCCTGTTAAATTTCGAGCAGGGGGTGTATCGCGGTCCGAATGAAAGCGGCTCGCAGGAGCTGACTTACGAGCAGTTTCTTTTCGATGTCCATAAAACATCTTACGAATATCTGTATCTCGGGCATGAAAATACGCACACTGAAATTTACGGCGATGGCCTGATGGCCATCTTCCCTGAAGACAATACCAAATACATCATGGAGAATATCTATCGTCTGACAGATCGCATGCGGCGCTATAACGAGTCAACAGGCGCATGCCCCAACCGCCCGGGGATTGATCTCGGCTTTGGCATTACGATTGGAAACATTGCCATGGTGTATTATTATCTGGATCAGCGCGATCATCCCATTGGCATGGGCGTACATGAAGCGGCGCGCATCGAAGGGCGATCCAAATTCTACGATGCACGCATATTGATCTCGGAAAGCTTCTACGATGAGACTGCCGAATATATCAAAGACGATCCGAGATTCTCCTGTCGGTTCATTGACAGGGTGTGTTTGAAAAACTTCCGTGAGCCGATCAGTCTGTATGAACTGCTGGTTGATAATGATCCCAGATTCGAGGCGAAAATCAGTTCGATACCGTATTATTCAGAGGCTTATGCCTGCTACTGCAATGCCGAGTGGTCAGTGGCAAAAGAGCTGTTTATGAAGGTTTATCATGACTACGGTCTGGGTACCGGGCTGGTGATGGCTAACCGCTGCGACATGCTTGCCCAGAGTCCGCCGGCATCAGACTGGAGCGGTGTCTGGAGTATGGCGGATAAATAGAGTCACAGCGGCTTCGCTCAACCATAGTGCACTGCCAGCCAGATGGTTTTTTGATCGGGATCTGTCCATAAAATCCTGTGTTTGCACAAGGCGGGGATATTGAGATGATCGCCTGCTTGCAGGTGAATTTGCTCCCCCATTTTCAAATAGAATGGTGGCCGCACCCTGCAGGACAATGACCCATTCATGTCGCTTCTGCTCATACCAGCCCGATTCGGGCGATGTATGCCCCTCGGATACAATGCGCTCAATAGTGACATGCTCGCCCTGCACCAGCATATCGAAGCATTCCTGCTTTAACTGTTCGGGAATATTCTCGAAGATATTGCTTGTTGCCATGCTAATACTCTAACGGCAGCGAGCCATCGATGTAAACGTGCTCTCTATTTTGCGTTTGTCTCCGGCCCGCCCCAGTTCACCTGGTTTTGCCGATATTGCTGCAAACGGGAGGTAGTCAGGACTCCATGCCTCATCATTGACGCGAGCAATGTGCAGGGCCATTGTTTATCAGTCACGCCGTAAAACCACGTTCTTCAGGTCGGGGATATAAGGCGTAACGGCGAAGCC